>JBGPGZ010000046.1:0-15285 GCA_041484175.1 Cyclobacteriaceae bacterium
ACAGCAAATTAGCCCACTGGTGTGCTGATGTTTACCATGGCCGCCTTCCGGCGGGTGATCTCGAAGGAGACGAGACCTATCGGATCATTAAGGAATTCCTGACCAAGCCGTGAAGTCGTCATTGGTCATTAGTCATTGGTCATTCGGAGAATTATATTATTTACTTGAGTAAACAAATAATCGGAATATTCAACCCTCAGACGGGCTGTCGTGTCTTTTGTCTACTAAACACGGTCCTTCCCTGGATGATGGTCATCTCAATATTGATGTTATGATCAAAAAGCACGATGTCTGCATCTTTGCCCGCCAGGAGCGCACCCTTCCTTTCCGTGACTTCCAAAATGCGGGCAGGCGTGAGGGTAATCATTCTTACGGCATCGACTAAGGGAACATCCGCCATGAACACCATATTTCTCACCAACCGGTCTGCCGTTGCGACGCTTCCCGCAAAGGATGTCCGGTCCGGTAGTTTCGCTACGCCGTCTTCAACGATCACCTTTAAACCATCGCGAAGATTCCCAAGCATGCTTTCACCCGGGGGCATCCCAGCAGCGCGCATCGCATCGGTAATCAATGCGGTTCTGGCAGCTCCTTTTATCTTATACACCAGCTTTAGCAGAGGGGCCGGAAGATGGATGCCATCGGCGATGATTTCAACATCCATTTCATCAAGGAGGTACGCGCTTTCAATCACACCTGCATAGCGAAATGCATTTCTTCGTGTAACGCCCGACATCGCGGAGTATAAATGAGTGGCCAGCGTATATCCATTCTCAAAGGCTTCCAATACTTCTTCATAAATTGCATCCGTATGGGCAACTGCTGCCAACACGCCTTTTGATCTCAAATAGCGTCCAAATTCTATAGCCCCCTTTAATTCAGGTGCAGCACTCCATCGCTTGATAAACGAGGACCTGGAAAGTATCTCTTTATACTCGGCTGGGTCGGGATCACGGATGTACCGTGGGTCTTGCGCTCCCCGTTGATTCATTGCAAAGTAGGGCCCCTCCAGATGCATGCCAAGAAACTGAGCTCCGTTCCTGTTCTTTGCGTTGGCCATTTCGTAGGACGCCAAGGTATCCAACATCGCTTCCTTGGTGCTGGACAATGTGGTTGGCAGCATTGACGTGGTTCCGTATTGGGCGTGAGTTTCTGCTATCTTCAGAAAAGCAGCTTCAGTGCCATCCATAAAATCATGTCCGCCACCACCATGCACATGGATATCAATAAACCCCGGAGCCACGTAATTTCCTTTTGCATCAATTTCAAGAGCATCTTCAATATCGATGTTTCCGTCACTCACCGCCGTGATGGTATTTCCCGTAACCAGAACGGACCCGTCAGGAATTATCCTGTACGGGGTAATTATTTTGCCATTGTAAATTTTTAACCGCCGCTTATCCATTTGATTCGACTCAACTTGAACCATTAACATTTGAACTTTTGACCTTGAACTTTGGAACTTGAACCTGGAACTTGCACTTTAAACTCTAAACTAATAGTTTCCACCTCCGTATCCTGTGCCCATGAAATGCATAAAACACAAGATAAAGATAACACGGAAATAATACCCAGTAGGCATAACGCACATTGTAGACGTCGGCAACGTATCCATAGAAGAGCGGCATGATCGCGTTGCCACAAAGGCCCATGATCATAACGGAGGCGCCTAACTTTGTAAACCGTCCCAAACCGTCCAGCGCCAATGGCCATATTCCGGCCCATACCAACGAGTTTGCAAATCCCAATAAGACGACAAACCAAATTGAAACATCGGCAGCATGACCTAAGAAAGTGACCTGCCCATGCGCGTAAATAATAAGCAATGTGAAAAGCGCGCCCAATAAGGTACATACTCTCAGTGCGTTGACCTGACTGATGAATTTTGGAATGCAAGTGATTCCCAGTACATAACCACACATCGTGGCAAAGAGCGTATACGATGGAAATACCTTGGCCTCCAGTAGATTCAGTTGCATTGAATTCGCATACCCGATGATCGTGTCGATGGAAATCACTTGCGTGCCAACGTGCAGGAAAATGGCGACGGCCCCCAGGATCAAATGGGGAAATTGAAAGATGCTTTTTTTGCTGGAGTTAGCGCTTGCAAGTTCGGCACTCTCGTGCTCCGTATCAATTTCGGGTAAGGGAGAAAAACGAACCAGCAGGCCTAAACCCAGTAACACGGTGCCAACACACGAGTAAGGAAGGATAACTCTTCTGATCAGTTCGTCCAAAGCGGCATTTCTGGCCGCCTCACCCATCGTACCCAACTCCCTGAAGAGATCCGTGTCGGTCGCTTTTAATATGACGGCAGCAAATAAAAGAGGAGCAAGAATTCCGGCCCCTTTATTAAAAATGCCCATCATACTCATGCGCTGAGCAGCTCTCTCCCTGGGGCCCAAAATAGTAATGTAGGGGTTGGCGGCCGTTTGAAGTACCGCCAGGCCGGCGCCAATGGTAAAGAGACCCAACAAGAATACTTCATACCTTCTCAGCAGCGCCGCTGGAACAAAAATAAAAGCACCCAGCGCCATCGACCAAAACCCTGCCATCATCCCTTTCTTAAACCCGACTTTTCTTAACAGATACGAAGAGGGTACCGACATGACAAAGTAGGAGATGTAGAAGGCAAAGGTGACGAGGTAGGATTGAAAATTGGTGAGCTCACAGGCTATCCTGAAATACGGAATGAGAATAGCGTTGACCCAGGAAACAAAGCCGATAATAAAAAACAGCAGTCCGATGATGAGAATAGAAACAAACGAGTTCCGCTTTGTCAATGAACCTTCGATGATGCCCGCTACCGTGTCACTCATGCTTCAAATTAAGCAACAGTTTCAACTTTTTTAAGTAAATTATCACCAATGAGTGCAACTTTATCAACCCATCAACCCGGAAAACGGTTATTGTCTCTTGACTTCTTGCGCGGAGCGATCATGGTAACGCTCATGATCGGCGAGACAGGTTTCTTTTTCAAATTGCATCGTGCAGCTCCCAATTCATTCACCCGTTTGCTCTCAATGCAGTTTGAGCATTCTGTCTGGCATGGCTTGCGTTTTTGGGATGTCATCTTGCCTGCCTTTATGCTCATCGCAGGAACGGCGATGGCCTATTCCTTTCAGAAACAAAAAGAGTTGCAATATTCCTGGAAACAATCCTTCCTTAAGGCGCTAAAAAGAAGTTTCTGGCTGCTTTTCTGGGGCGTTCTGATTTATGCCGTGCGCGATCAGCATTTGAATTTTCAACTCAGCAACGTGCTGACGCAATTGGCATTTACTACGTTGATTGCCTTCCTGGTCATCCAAAAGCCGGTGTGGTGGCAGTTGATTGTGAGTTTGTTGTGCCTGCTCATCCCCGAAGTCTTGTTTCGCTTTAGTCAGATACCTGGTTTCGATCAGCTCTTTGTCCAAAACCACAACTTTGGAAGTTTTATCAATCAAAGTCTGGGGATTAAATTGGATGATGCCCACAAGACCAACTTTATCAACTTTATCACCAGTGGAGCTCATACCATTTGGGGATTGATGGCTGGACAGCTCCTCATGAGCGACCAACATTCCAAGCTTAAATTCAGATGGCTCGTTGGCTTTGGCCTGCTCGTATTGGTATTGGGTGTGGGACTTGATTGGGCCGGCATCACACCCATGCTTAAATGGATATCGACCAGTTCTTTTGTGCTGGTAACAGGAGGTATCAGTCTAATTGTGCTGGCAATTTGCTACGAGTGGATTGATGTCCGTAAACATCAGCGGTATTTGTTTCCTTTCACCGTTGTTGGCATGAATTCCATCTTCATTTATCTCTTCTTTATTTTCATCGGTGATATGTGGTTGAATGGGTATATGAGCATCCTCTGCAGTGGCTTATTAAGCTTTGTCGGTGTCCCCGTTGTAGTTGGTATCGCCATCAGTTGTGTTGTTGTTTTTGGCATGGAGTGGTACCTGTGCTATTTCTTATACAAGAAAAATCTATTTTTTAAACTGTAACCGTGGGTGATTCCGCGTTGATCGAGCGCAGGGTTAACTGACTCACCATTCACAACTCGCAAATCAGAATTCGCAAATCAGCCGGACACTTTCAATCAGCCTCGCGCTCGAGGTTAAACCTTGTGCGGTTGATCCGCGTATGGAAATTGGGCTGAATTGCGATTTTTGAATTGCGAACGGCGAATTGCGACTTTTCCTTATGGGTGGCTTGCACTCACCAATCGATAGACCTTTCCATCGGTTTTGGTCATGATGTACAATTCTCCACGGTGATCCTTTCCAAATCTCAGGTCGGGCCGTTCATCTTTACAAAGTTCAGCGAGGGTCTTGCGAACCCCGTTAAGGGATACCTGCCATTCTTTGATAATCTCCTGGTGTCCTAACCTGACATGTGCCATATCCACATAAAAGAGCCTGCCATTGGCAACATCGCCAAAGAGATATTTCCCTTTCAATAGGGGTACCCCGGCACCATTATACTCAAACCCCCCAGAAATGGCCTTGCCTTCATCATGGTCGTACTGTGCAACAGGGTAGGTGATGCGGTAAATCGAATCGTTGGCAGGAAGAGGATAGACTTTATTGATATCGCCCTTTGGATTCATAAAAAAAGTCCCTTCGCGGATGGGCCACCCATAGTCATGTCCTGGTAAAATGATGTTGAGCGCTTCAATCGCATGCTGGCCAATGTTGATGGCCATCATTTGATGCGAGGGGGTCCAGCTAATCTTATGTGGGTTTCTAAAACCATAAGCATAGATCTCACCAAGTGTTTTCGTTTCTCCACTTCCGCTAAAAGGATTATTCCGCGGAATTCCATATTGGAAATTTGCACTGTTTCTTCCCATAGGGTCTATCCTGACAATCGTACCCCAGATCCTTTCCCGGCTATGAGCAAGGAAAGGAAACCCTTCTTCCACACAGCCGCCATCTCCTACCCCCACATAAAGCAAACCATAATCATCATCGCCGGGCTTTGCAAGAGGATTGAATGTGATCTCCTGCACACCATGAATACCGGTTACCATGTTTACACGAAAGAGCTCCCGGCTGCTGCCTGAAAATGGGAATGAACCCGGCTTTGTTTTCCACTCGGTGAGCACCCACTGTAATGTTACCGGAATGGAATCCGCATAGTGAAAATCGGCATGCGCAGAACCCGGTGGTTCGGTATGCGTGGTGTAGAGGAGTCCATTTTTTCTAAACTCCGGATGGAACGCAAAGCTGCCAAATCCCGTAGCCAGTCCGGGTTGGTCAATAAATTTAGGTTTCAATTTGGCCATGTCCATATAAACCGTCGGCTGCTTATTCACCAGCTTGTATAGCTTACCACGCAGGTCCAGAATAAATATGTTCTGCGTATTTGGCTGGAACTCAAGTTTGGTGATTCTTGTTATCGGCAGTTTTTCGGCAGAGGGCGGTATTTGTGTCACCAACTCCAGGCCAACCACAAGATCAGAAAGTCCGATCGGTTCCGGAACCGGGTTACTTAATTCTGAACCATCTCCCGTCTCCCCATTTTGATTTGCCACTTTTTGGGTATGTAAAAATGCTATAATCGCGTCGATCTCTTTATCCGAGTAATACGCGTAGGATGGCATGATGGCATGGAATTTCTTAACCAAATTATTGGCTCGTTCGTCGCCCGACTCAATTATTGCATTTGGCGCCTTGATAAACTTTTGAATCCAATCGACAGAAACTTTGGCCGTTAATCCCGCCAATTGCGGTCCGATGCCGTCTTGTTTGAAATTGTGACAAGAAGTACAATTCTTGGTGAAAGATATTTTGCCGATGGTGATGGTAACTGAGTCGGTGGCAATGGAACTTGTATCCGACTCCATTTGGACCCCAGCCATTCCGGTACTTAAAATACCGGTTAACATACCGGTTGAAATGATCAGAAATACTTTTTTCATTTTTGATTGATCGGTGCTTATACCAAAGGTACATTAAAGGGACTAACGAAACGGGGAGCTGTTGAATCTTTGTTTTTTATTGGGTGAGCGGTTAATGTCGAGACTGAACCGACCATTACAGGGATGCAAGAATATGAGGCGAAAGAAGAGCAGCTGAAGCGCGATCCAGATAAAAGGTACACCTTGGATGCAATTGAAGAATACTCGCCGGGTAAAGATTATTTACGGGCTGCTCTAAACTATTCTTTACTGCCATGGCTTTTCTTTTGTCGGGCACCGAACAAATAATGTGGCTTGATTTCAGTATTTGTTTTATCGACATGCTGATGGCACGACGCGGGACGTCTTCAATTGACTTGAACCAACCTTCACCCAACTGCTGTTTCCTGCACGCTTCATCCAACGCAACGATGATATAAGGAACTTCCGTTTCAAAATCCGCCGGAGGATCATTAAACGCAAGGTGGCCATTTTCTCCGATGCCCACCATCGCCACATCAATGGGGCTTTTCTCGATGAAGCTTCCAAGCCGATCACATTCAATTTGCACATCTGCCTCCCCGTCTATTAAGTAGGCGGCTTTCAACGCCGGGACTTTTGATAAAAATCGTTCTTTCAGATATTTTCTGAAACTGGCAGGGTGCGTTACTGATAAACCGATGTATTCATCCAGATGAAACATGACGACCTTGCTCCAGTCAATATTGCCCTCCGCGATCAACTGATTTAACGTTTCAAACTGGCTGGTACCGGTAGCCAGGATGATGTTGGCATTTCCTTTTTCTGCAATGGCCTTGTTAATCAATCCGGCCGCCCTCGTCCCGGCCGCCTTACCCAATGCATTTGGATCCTGCGCTATCTTAATATCCATTTTTAAAATTTGATCTTTTTATTCCTGCCCGAAATCTTGGGTTCACAATTTATCCGGTTACTCGCCGAAGAACTCCAACCGTTAAATTTTTACTTTGGTATTCCCGCCCTTTTGAAGAAATACATCAACAGGCTGATTCGTTTTCCACGAGCCGGCGGTAAAATCGGGAATATCGATCGAGCCGGACCGGTTAGCCACCGACTTTTCACTTAAGGGCGCTATCGAACTCCACGCGGCGGCATCGTACACGTCAATATCTAACGGCAATCCATTTCTTAGGCAATCGATCAATCTCCAGTCCATGAGAAAATCCATGCCGCCATGTCCACCAATCTGTTTGGCCAATTCACCCACTTTCTTTACAATGGGAGGCTGGTACTTTTCCTCCAATAACTTATATTCAGGTTCCGTCAACCAACCCTCATGCGTGGTGGAAATGCGGCCGGGTTCAGGATATTTTAAGGCTGTGGCTTTTGTACCACTCACCAGGTGAATGCGGGAGTATGGGCGAGGTGATGTTACGTCATGTTGTATCATCATCGTCTTTCCCTTGGCGGTGCGGATCGTGGTCGTATTCATATTGCCGCGGAAGTTCTTGTTCTCAAACGGTCTGTAAAAAGGATCTTTTGCCGCAAGCTCCTTGGCCATAGGCCCCATCATAAAGTCATTGCTGGAAACCGAAACCAGGTAGTCCATTTTATCACCGCGATTGATGTTCATCACCTGGGCTATCGGTCCAAGACCATGTGTTGGATACAAACTTCCATTCCTGAAGTTCTCTTTCAGGCGCCACATGTCATAATATTTATCCTTTGAGAAGTTGCCTTCGAGAAGGTCATGAATGTAGGCCCCTTCGGCATGAACAATTTCACCGAAGAAACCCTGTCTTACCATGTTCAGCGTCATCAGCTCAAAGAAGTCATAGCAACAATTTTCCAGGATCATGCAATGCTTGCGGGTTTTTTCAGAGGTCTCCACCAGTTGCCAGCACTGTTCGAGCGTAACAGCAGCCGGAACTTCGGATGCTGCATGTTTTCCATGCTCCATGGCATACACCGCCATGGGGGTGTGTAGCTGCCACGGTGTAGCTATGTAGATCAGGTCGATGTCTTGTCTTTCACAGACTTTCTTCCATTCATATTCATTTCCCGTATAAATAGCAGGGTTATGCCCGGTGTTCTCAAGCAACTTCTTTGCGCCATTGGCTTTCTCCGGCCGCAAGTCGCACAAGGCCTTGATTTCCACACCCTCAATTTTGCTCATCCGCTCCACGGCCGCCGGGCCACGGTTTCCTAACCCGATAAAACCGATCCGCACCGTTTCCAACCTCGGCGCAGCATAACCGCTCATATTATGATCAGAATTTGCAGGATAATCAGGATGCCCGGGATTTTCAGGTCGGCCTGCATAACTTTTTGCCATATTGGCCCCTACCAAACCCAATCCGGCTAAACCGGAAAGTTTCAAAAAATTCCTTCGATTGCTTTTCATTGGTTAATAACTTTTTGTTTAATGAAATTTATCATGGCCATCCGCGCAATCATTTCAATCAGCAGTCCATCAGCGTAATCATTTGAATCAGCGGTCCATCAGAATAATCATTTCCATCAGCGGTCCATCAGCGTAATCATCTGAATCAGCGGTCCATCAGCGGCCCAGCCAGCGATCAAACCAAGCAAATGCCTCCGTTTGCATCTTTGCGTCAAACTTGTGCGGTCCTGCATAATAAGAACATTTATAATGATCTTCAGCATTTGCTTTTTTATAAACTTCGCCGAGGATTTTATCAGCCTGCCTCATTTCCGGAAGGGTATATAATTCATCATCCTCATCATTCAATACAAGAGTTGCCAGGGGGACCCGTAATCCAAGGATCTCGGGAAATTCCAATTCATCGGGAAGGAGCGGCACATAAGTCATCCAGGTATGGGTAAAGGATTTGTTGAGGACAAAGTCCTTCCAGGTTGTCATAAATCCCACACAAACAGCGCACTTAATCCTGGAGTCGAGCCCACCCATGAATACGGTACGCATGCCGCCGCCGGAAAGACCCCCACAACCAACGCGGCTTGCATCGACATCTTCGCGGGCACATAATATGTCAAGGGCCTTACGGTCCTCCGCAAAAAATACGCCAGGCCATGTAGTTCCTGCGCTGAATAAGGATTTGGCCATCACGTGCTCGTGTTGAGCGGCCCATTCGTTGTAAGCCTTGATGTGGTCCGGGTTCTCCGGCTCCTGATCGCTGAGTCCCTGTCGCATAACGGCCGGTACATCCTGCAGCATCACCCTCCGGCTTGCAAATGGAAAAGCATCCGATACCAAAACAACATATCCCCGCTTCGCAATTTCATTAGCCCAGGCGAAGGTGCTGTAATAGTCTTTCTGATGCGTCTCCATCAGCGGATGCCGGTTGTCTGACGTACGCGTGATTTTGCGAGTACCAAAATATTTGTTTCCCCCATGATCATGAAAAGCAAGAATCCCAGGCAGTCGCCCGCTTGCATTCAGCGGTTTCAGCAGGATGGCTTCGGTTGGTCTTCCATACGGCAATTGCCAGCTAAGTTCTTCAATATGTAAACCATCGTAAGAATATTGCTTGTTGACGTTCACCGTCGGCATTCCACCAATTTCCGGGATTGCCAGTCGTTCAACAAGACGTTTTTTGGCAGACTCGCGCCATATTTCCAATTTTGACGACTCGCTTCTTCTGAATGAAAAGGAAGGCAGATGTCCTTCCATTCTTGAAGAGGCCCATGACCCATACTGGCCAATGATACTGATATTTTTGTCTTCAGGGTTCATAGCTGAATAGGATTGCAAAAGACCTGATTTATTATGATAATCCAGCGCGGAGGCAAATCCTTTCAATATACCACCACTGGCCATACCAAGACCGGTTAGGCCGGTAAGTTTTAAAAAATCTCTGCGTTTATTCTTCATGTTGAATGGAAAAGATAGTGAATCTCCGGCACCATTCTAACCGATGACTGACCAGGAATAACCGGTTTTTTACGGACGGTACACGGTAATCATGGAGATCATTTGGCTTTAAACGGCTCTCTTTTTTTAACCTTGCTAATGGCCACCAGCAGAATGGCATTGGTTCGCATCGGCTCAGCAACTGGCTTGCCATAATCCTGTGTTAAGGCTTGATAATGATCGGATCCCTGCAGACTTACTTCCTTTATTTTCTTGCCAAAACGTTTGTTGACCCACTCAAATGCAAAGAAAGAGATCGGGTTGTCCTTCATATTGGATGAACAAGTGACCGGATCAGCCTCGTAACAATAGGCTTGTTGCGCCGACCCAGTGTCTCCTTCCCTTTTATCGAGGCTCTTTTCACCCCCGGGATTCCACTCTAAAATATTCACTCCATATCGGATAGGCACAATATCCTTAAACCCGTCCTCATAGACAATTTCATACCATCCTAAGAGATCCGATGAATCAAAATTATTTGGAATATTAAAATAAGCCTTTTGATTTCCCGCAGGAAGTGCACACGCATGCAAAAATAGCAGGCTGCTGACGTCTTCATTAATCGATATTCCATTTACATTGGCTGGAATTGGATTAGCACCTACTCCTTCTGCACGGACAGCAATGGCACAATTTTCAGCATCTTTCGAAGTGTTGTTTAAATTGAAGACCTTTTTGTCCCTGCGGACTTCTCCAGATTTTATCGTACTTAAATTAATATCAAATATTTTAGAGCCCTTTGAAATATTAAAATGCGAAGAGACATCAACGGGTTCGACAACGTCTCCATCTTCGCTTGGAACTCTTTCCGCTTTTAAGTTTGACCTGATCGAAGGCATTAGTTCCCAAACAATTCCGGGCAGATCAATCTGCTTAATGGTGTGAGAAGACCATACTAAATTAGCGCAGCCAAGAAAATCCAACAGTATGTCTTTACCAAAATTACTCTCATTGGTTGCTGCCCATGAAGAAGGTGCGCCTCCCGCTAAATCGATCTTCTTTACCCGCTCATCCCAATGGCTGATGGCTGGAGTGAAATTTCCATAGATCTGAGTAAAGCCAAATTTTTTCAATTCCATTTCTTTTACCTGGTCATTCCAAAACCAATTAAAGATCAGAATATCTTTTGGAATAGATTCCCTTACAACGGACGGGCGGACTGCCCCTGGAGTTCTGTATTTAATTCCAGTAGAAGAAATCCTGTCCTGGTAAGTGGTATCGCGCACACTTTCGAGCAAATAGTCTCCCCACATAGCAAGTTTGATTCCCTTCTGTGAAAAATAACTATGAATTTTATTGACATCCTGGGCGAATAGCGTTGAATAATCCTTCCCTCTGCAATTCGGACAAACATCCATGGGGGCACCCCACCATTCATCGTGACCTATATGTACCATCCTGGGTTTTATCACTTCTATATATTCATCGTAGACGTCAAACATCAGTTCATAAGATTTGGGATTGGAAGGACAATAGGTATCAGGCCATCTGTCACCCGGGTACTCTGCCAGCTCCGGATGTTTTGTTAATAAATAGTATCCATGCGTGAGCGAAGGTATTTCAGGGATCACTTCGATAAAATTTTGATTAGCTCGTTTTACAATATCCCTGACATCCTCTTTTTCAATAATAAAACCATCCCCGGCATCAAAATGACTGGAGTTTTTTTCCTCCCCATGCAGTCCTTCTGTTGAATTGGAGCGCGTGTATTGCATGTACTTTGCAAATTCAATCCAGCCCGTGTTGACCTCAGGGTGATTGTCGAGCCTCATGCAGTTTAATTCAAGGATGACCTTGTTGTATTTATAGAGTGCCATAAAGTCCTCCAGGAACCGATCAAAAAAAGGCATGTTTTCCGGCCCGGGTACATAAAGCCTGATCGCTCTAAAGGCAAAGTTTGGCCAGTCTCTGACTCTTACACGTTGAATATTTCTTCCATTTCCCGACTGAATAAGTTGACGTAACGATTGTAATCCATAAAATGCTCCGGGGTCATCCGA
Organism: Cyclobacteriaceae bacterium; assembly: GCA_041484175.1. Lineage (GTDB taxonomy): Bacteria > Bacteroidota > Bacteroidia > Cytophagales > Cyclobacteriaceae > ELB16-189. The sequence continues at coordinate 11,762 of JBGPGZ010000046.1, forward strand.
TCCACCAATGATCACCGCATTATCATTTACCAGCAACAGGTAGCCCTCTGGACCTGGATCTTTCTGAGTTAAGACCAACTTTTTCCCGGTACAATAACTTTTTATCAAAGGATTTTGCACCGACCCCATGACCACCACCTTCCTGTCCTTTGGGATATCCGCCCGTGTTTCGATTTTCAATCCGATACCGTACTTGTTGCTAAGCTCCCGTACTAGAAGCCTTGCAAGGGTAAGGTCATGCTGGTTTGGATTTTGCGGAATGATAACGGATACCGCCTCGTCCAAAACAAACGTGCCATCGAAGATTTGCAGCTGTTGAGGAATAGGGAAGATCAAGGTCTTCTCCTGTGCCCCCGCTTCAATTGAACACAGCAGCACAAGGCAGGTAATTGCTTTCCCGAAAACAGAACTCCAACGTTTAAAGGATTGAATTTCTTTCATAAGCATATAATTTTTTATTCGTCAAAAAAAGCAATTTGCGCTTGTTCTTGGAAATCAAGTTTTTCAGTTCAGAAGGTTAAAATTTCATCAAAATATCGATTAATAAATGCTTTCACCGAATTTTAATTAACGTTATTTAATAATAGTTTTACTATATCATGAAAGGAATCCATTTCCTTACCCTGCGAACACATCGCGAAAGTCATATCCGGAAAAGAATAATCTTCAATATCTTAAATCTGACGGGTAATCCGTTTTAAATTATCATTCTTATGAAACAGGATTTGAATCGCAGAACATTCATTAAGTCCACCATGGCGGCGGGTCTGGGCGCAGGCATAAGCACGCAGGTTCAAGGATTTAATATTCTTCCGTCTTATCCGGTAAAAGACAAATTCAAAATTGCAATCATGGGCCTCAACGGTCGGGGTACCGCGCATGCCAGCGGCTTTGCCTTACAAAATAGTGCCGAAGTCGCCTATGTTTGCGATGTGGATGAAAGGGCTGTGGCCAAAGGCATTGATATTGTCGCAAAGGCAGGACAAAAAGTAAAACCAAAAGGTCTTTCAGATTTCCGGAAGGCATTGGATGATCAATCCGTCGATGTTCTTTCTATCGCGGCTCCCGATCACTGGCATGCGCCCGCCTCCATCCTCGGCCTGAAGGCGGGCAAGCACATCTATGTCGAAAAACCCGGAAGTCACAATCCCGAGGAAGGAGAAATGCTTATTCAGTCTGCAGAAAAATACAAGAAGGTGGTTCAGTTGGGAAACCAACGAAGATCATGGCCGCGGGTGAGAGAAGCGATTCAAGCCGTTCACAGTGGTATCATTGGCAGGGTTTATTATGCAAGAGCCTGGTATACCAATACGCGTCCCTCTATTGGAAAAGGAAATCTGGCTGCTGTACCTTCATGGCTTGACTATGAACTTTGGCAAGGGCCTGCACCACGAAAGCCCTTCAAGGATAATCTTATCCATTATGATTGGCATTGGCGCTGGAACTGGGGCACGGGCGAAATTCTAAACAATGGCACTCACTTTATCGACTTGGCCCGCTGGGGCTTGAATGTTACCTATCCTTTGAAGGTCTATTCTGCCGGCGGTCGCTATCAATATCAGGATGATTGGGAAACTCCCGATACCCAGGTCGCGGTCTTTGATTTTGAAGGAGGGAAAACACTCCTATGGGAAGGCCGGAGTTGCAATCAGCGGGGGATCAATAGCATGGGCTCGGGCGTATCATTTCATGGAGAAAATGGAACGCTTGAACTCCTTGATGACTCTTATAAGATCTTTAACAACAAAGGCGAGCTGCTCAAAAGTGCGGAGAGTACGACCAACACGGTCGTCGACAAAATCGGACCAGGCTTTGATCAGGATAAAGAACATTTCGCAAACTTTCTTGAAAGCCTTAATACGGGCAAGGCACCGAATTCAGATTATAGCGATTGTTTTAAGAGTGTGTTGCTTTGTCATCTTGGAAATATCTCGTACCGCGTCGGTAGGGCCTTGTATTGTGACCTTCAAAATGGCCATATTAAGAATGATGCCGATGCGATGAAGCTCTGGAGTCGGCAATACGAAAAAGGATGGGAGCCAGCCATTTAAATATTGAATAAGTCAGGCAACATGAACAGACGCAGATTTATCAGTCAGACAGCGATGGCAGGAACGGCGTTGGGCCTTTCGTTTCCTTCCATTTTGAAGGGCCATCCATCATCCCTCATAAAAATCGGGATCATTGGACTTGACACCTCTCACGCGCCTGCCTTTGCAAAAATTTTCAACGCAGAGGATCCTCAAAAGGATTTTGAAGGCTTTCGGGTTGTGGCCGCCTATCCGCAAGGAAGTGCGGATATTGAATCCAGTGTGAAACGGATTCCGGAGTACACACAAGAGGTAAAGGAATATTTTGTGGAAATCGTCGATTCTATCAAGGAACTTCTAAAAATGGTGGACGTCGTCCTGCTCGAAACCAACGATGGACGTCCGCACCGGGAACAGGCTTTCCAGGTGCTGAAAGCCGGCAAGCCAATGTTTATTGACAAACCGGTTGCGGGCTCGCTCACCGATGTGGTGGCGATTTATAATGAGGCGCGCAAACGGGAAGTACCGATTTTCTCCACCTCTTCCCTGCGGTATATGAAAGGTGTGCAACAGGTGCGCTATGAAAATAAGATAGGAACCGTGTTGGGGGCTGATACGTTTAGTCCTTCCACGCTGGAACCGCACCATCCTGATCTTTTCTGGTATGGCATTCACGGAGTAGAGGCTTTGTTTGCCGTCATGGGCCAGGGATGTGAATCCGTCACACGATCTTATACCGAAAAAATGGACGTCGTGGTTGGCCGGTGGAATGACGGTAGAATCGGCACATTCCGCGGAATGCGGGAAGGCAAGCATGATTACGGAGGCACTGCCTACGGTTCCGAGGGCAATTTGGTGTTAGGACCTTTTGATGGATATGAAGGATTGGCCGCAAAAATCGCTGAATTCTTCAGAACCGGAAAGCCACCGGTGGATGAAAAGGAAACGATAGAGATCTATGCCTTTATGGAAGCAGCGGATGAAAGCAAAAGAAGAGGCGGAACCAGCATAACTTTGAAGGAGGTTATGGATAAGGCTAAAAATTGATTGAAATTTTCGGGATACGAATTTACTTCTTTATTAAACGATAAAAGGCGGTGCTGGCGGTATCGGCAACATTGCCGTCTGATTTCTGATAAATGAAATAGGCCGACAGGTCATTTCTCTTTTCCGCGAATTCCAATGCCCCAGACAGTCCCATCACCATCAATACGTTGTCAAACGCATCTGCATGCATCGCTTTGGAAGCATAGACGGTGACGCTGATAAGTGCATTTTGAATAGGAAACCCCGTTCGGGGATCGATCAGGTGTGAGATCTTCCTGCCTTCCGTTTCATAGTATCTACGATAGTTGCCCGATGTGGTAATAGCGCCGCTGTCTGCCTCAATAATTTTTTGAATCCCCGAAAGTTGGATGGGATCATACGAAGGCGCTTCAATTCCGATTCTAAAGGACTCGTTGACATCCTGCTTTTTTCCCCGCACCCGGATCT
>JBGPGZ010000047.1:0-15176 GCA_041484175.1 Cyclobacteriaceae bacterium
ATGTTGCCATCTCCCACGTGCTTCCATCCGGCGAGGTCTTTGCCGTTGAATAGCTGCCGCCAACCCTTTATACTATCGGTCCGGACTGGTTGCTGAGCCCAGCCCGGCATGGACAGCAGGCTTATAATCAAAAAGTGAGCTATTTTCCCTTTCATCGGGGTATTTCCTGGTGATTTTGGAACATCCAAATTATGAATTTTTTCCTTCTTGCCACAGATTGCGCGGATTAACACGGATGAATCAGCCTTTCCGTGTTAATCTGTGTAATCCGTGGCTAAAAATTTCAGTATATAAGTCTTCGATACTCCAGCTTATCTCTTCCAAAAATCACGAGTAACCCGATCCTGCAGCCCGAAGCACTCAAATAGTTTAGCGTTTGCGCGAATTGGCCGCTTGCCAACCCTCCTTCGGCGGCTTTTATTTCAAGGATAATTTTGTCGTTGACGACAAAGTCAGCGAAATACTGATGAGGAAGAATCACTCCTTTATACTCAATTTTGTATCCCTTCTCCCGTTCATACTTTATTTCTTTCCTTGCCAATTCCAGTTCCACTGCATCCTTGTAAACGATTTCTAAGAAACCGTGCCCCAAGGTTTTGTGAACGGTCATGCAAATGCCGATGGTTTCATACGTTTCTTCCTTGAAAAGAAAATCTTCGAAAGCGTCGCTTTGAAGGGTGTTATCCATAGTCAAAATAAGTACATTTCTGCGAGCACCTCGATGACTATCCATACGGTTTTCCTGACTTTTTTGCCACAGATTGCACAGATAAAACACAGATAGAGTGCCCCATTCTGTGCTAATCTGTGTCATCTGTGGCAACTTTCCCCAATCTTGTCATCTTTCCTTAACTTAGATCAATTAACCCTTCCATGAAGAGAAATTACTACTTGGTCATTCTGATTTTCATTGTTTTTTTTGCAATTTCTTTTTTAACTAATATTCTGGGCGCCATCAATCCGAATGTCAGCGACAGCTTTTCTTTGAATGGAACGATGACGGGATTGCTCCCTTTTTCTTTTTTTATCGCGTATGCCCTCATGTCAATTCCTTCCGGAATGATCGTTCAGAAATTTAATGAAAAGAAAAGTTTGGTTTTTGCATGGATACTGGCACTCTCCGGCGCACTCTTATTCTCCCTTTTTCCTTCCTTCCCTGTTTTTTTATGTTCCCTGTTCCTGATTGGTTGTGGAATGGCACTGCTGCAGGTGATCATCTATCCGCTGCTCAGGGTTGCCGGAGGGGAGGAGAATTTTGCATTTAACTCGGTTTTTGCACAACTGGTTTTTGGGGCAGCCTCTTTCCTGAGTCCGTTTGTTTACTCATACCTTGTTACCCACCTTGGTGATCCAACCCTCCGCACGGGATTCTTTATTTCTTTTATTTCATACCTGACACCGGAAACGTTGTCATGGGTCTCCATTTATTGGATTTTCAGTTTTGTGAGTTTTCTTATGATCGCGATCATTCTTTTCTCCCGCATTCCAAAAGTTGTGCGCAAAGAAGATGAAATTGTGGGAGCCTGGGACACTCATGTTGAACTGTTCAAACAGAAGAGTGTCATACTGTTTTTCCTGGGAATATTTTGCTATGTGGGCACCGAGCAAGGCATTGCAAACTGGATCTCTGAATTTCTGCGGACCTATCACGGTTTCAAACCGGAATCACAAGGCGCTCAGACAGTGGGCTTATTTTGGGGAATGATGACGGTAGGTTGCGTCCCTGGAATGGCCTTATTAAAGGTGATTGACAGTAAAATTGTATTACGTATTTTCACTGCGGCAGCCCTGATCATATTGGCATTTACACTTTTTGGCAATGCCCGATTTGCTTTGTATGGCTTTCCAGCACTTGGCTTTTGTTTGTCGGTGATGTACGCCATTATTTTTTCGCTCGCCCTGAATAGTGTTCCAAGGTTCCACGGTTCGTTTGCAGGAATCCTTTGTACCGGTATTGCAGGGGGTGCTATCGTCTCCTTATTGATCGGAAAATTGAAAGACCTGATTGGGCTGCAGTCAGGGATGTTGGTTTTGTTCTTACCCCTGGTTTACATCCTCAGTATCAGCTATTGGGCAAAGCCCATTATACGGAATGCAACGATTGGAAAAAACCCTACTGTTCCTTGAGGGAATTAACGGGGTTTGCGAACTGTGGATTTATTCACTCCTTAACACGTCCACCGGGTTGGTTATTGCAGCGCTCCAGGTCTGCGAGCCAACGGTTGCTAACGAAATGAATATCATAGCAGCGGCGGTGAGCAAAAAGGTCCAAATGCCCAGGGTGACATGATAAGCAAAGCTTTGAAGCCATTGATCCATTACATAGTAGGCCAAAGGCGCTGCAAGGCAGAAGGCAATCAGCACCAGGATCAGAAATTTTCGTGAGAGCATAAACGTAATCTGGCCGACGCCAGCCCCCAGTATTTTGCGAATGCCGATCTCCTTCAGACGTTGGGCCACCGTATGAATTGACAAGCCGTATAGTCCAAGACATGCAATGATCACCGCTACCCCGGAAAACAAATTGATCAGTTTTCCAAGTTGACGGTCCGATTTATAGACCTTAGCGAAGTCCTCGTCGAAAAAGGAAACAGCAAAGGGGAATTTGGTGGTCGCCAGTTTCTTATAGTTTTCTTCGATATAAGACAATGTTGCCGGTATGTTGTTTGGTTTGATCTTGATGGCGAGCTGCCAGGCCCAATCGTTCGCCAGCCCGATGCGAAATGGAACGATGGGCCTTCGGTAGCTGGATATGTGAATATCCTTGATTACACCAATGATCGTGACAGTATCCCCTGCTTTCCCACCGGTTTCACCGGTAAACCGCATTCCAACCGGGTCATCCCAGCCATAGGCCTTGGCGGCCGTCTCGTTGATAATGAAAGCATTTTTATCATTCTTCACGTCGCGCGAAAAATTCCGGCCCTTTATTAATCTGATATTAAACAAATCTAAATAATTGTAATCTGCATTGATCGAGTAAAAAGAAACGTGCGTCGTTCCCGTTGTTCCTTTCCATTCCCTGCCTTGCTGCGTATTGACAGAGTTTGGAAAATAGGATGTTATGGAAACATTGGTAATGTCAGGATGCTTTAGCAGTTCATTCGCAAACTGTTCCCTCTTTTGACGGACTCCCTCATCCGTCATGCCAACCTTCAGGATATGCTCGCGGTCATAGCCCGGGTCGTGGGTTTCCATGAAATTAAGTTGCCGTCCAATGACGAACACACCAATGATCAGCGCCCCGGAAATGCAAAATTGAAATACAGTGAGCACATCGCGAAGCAGGTTACCTTGCTGGCCACGTGCAAAATTTCCTTTGAGCACTTTTACCGGCTTGAAAGAAGAAAGTACAAAAGCCGGATAGACCCCGGCGATGCACCCCAAAAACAACGGAATAGTCACGATCGAGAAAACCAACCACCGGTCGTCCGTAAAATCAAGGGGAATCTCTTTGCCGATAAAATCACGGTAAGCCGGGAACAGAGACCAGGTGGCGATCACCGCCACGGTTATAGAAATTACATTGATGATCAGCGCATCGATCATGAACTGAATCACCAGGTTTATTTGATTCGCTCCGGACACCTTGCGGATACCCACTTCCTTTGCGCGCTTTACCGATCTCGCCGTCGTGAGATTGATATAGTTGATCCCGGCAACAGCCAGAACAAAGACGGCGATCGTAGCAAGCATGTACAGGCGGTTGATATCATTCTTTGGCGTGTTCGAAAAATTAACATCGGACCGCAGGTAAATGTCCGCCAGCGGCTCAAGCAGGTAGTTTGCTTTTAGTTCCTGCTCGTCCGCCGATCCTTTCTGTCTTTCAATGGAAAACTTTTTGATCTGATTTTCAACATCCCGGGGGTTCACTTTTTCCGCGGTCCGCAGCAGAAAATGATAATTATTGTTGTTCCAACTTTCCAGGTCCGTGGGTTGAACAGCCTTTACAAAATCTACAAACCGGAGGATAATATTAAACTGAAAAGATGAATTCGAAGGAAAATCGGCGAAGACGAGGTCGACCGTATAGTTCCCTAATTTTTGAAAGGCAGTGACGTCAAGAATTTTCCCAACGGCATTTGTTGTTCCAAAGTATTTGATTGCTGTGGATTGAGAAATGGCAATGGTATGCGGCACCTTGAGCGCCAGGGTTGCGTTTCCGTACAACACCTTGAAGGTGAGAATATCGAACAGGTCCGGATCAGCAGCATGGTAGGAGTCTTCGTAGAACGTCTTTCCATCTGTTTCCACGACAACCGATCCCCAGTTTGCCATACGGGCGACGCGCTCGACTCCAGTGATCTGGGCTTTGATCACATCCGCCATGGGCGCGGGCAAAACAGCCTGCTTGGTGCGACCTTCATAGTTATCCTCCGCCGGCGGGTTCTCCTTAATAAGACGGAAAATATGATCGCGATGCAGGTGAAAGTTGTCATAACTGAATTCGTGTTTGACATAGACGAAAATGAGCAGAAAGACGATCATTCCGATGGTCAGACCGAAGATGTTGATAAATGAGTTAGACTTATTTCTGGAAAAAAGCCTGAATGAATAGAGTACCCAATTCCTGATCATACAGTTTCAGTTTTGGTCTTGAAAGAATGGGCCGTTTCAAAACGGAACAATCCGCCGCAATAGAAGACCGCTACGTTCTTCAAAGGTTGCACAAAAGAATGAATCTTGTCAACTGATACTCGCGCGTGGGATTCGAGTTACTTCCTGCCGCACGCCCTTCTTTTCCCTGGCAGGGAACCTGCGCGCATTCTATGTTGCAAAAGATGTTGGTTTAGTAAATAGAAGCGCGATGACGCCTCTCTCAGGCCTGCCCGCCGAAGCATAGCGCAGGTGGGGTCGGGGCTGGGCGAGGATTTGAATTCCTTTCTAATCTGATCAGGGAAAATCACAATGTCAACTCTAATCTGATCAGGGAAAATCACAATGTCAACGGAAATGCAATGGTGAACAGGAAACCCTGCCTCATTGCAAAATCGGGTTTGGCTTTGGTGAGATAGCCCAGGTAAGAAAAGGTTGTTTGCATCGAGAGATTCTCTGATATTTTTACTTTGGGAAAATTGACAGCCAGGGAAGCAGATGTAGCATGGAAATGCTCTTCAAACACTACCCGGTGCCATACATAGAGGTCTACCTTGAAATTGTTAAGCCAATAGCTAAGCAAAAAACGGTTGGCGAGCTTTTCGGACTGACTTAGGTCAAAGAAAAGGGAAGTGTTTTCCATTTTTAGCCGCTCACTGATGGTCCAGTAGACAACGGCGGCGGTAAAGTAATCTGAATCCTTATCCCTAAACCCGGTAGTTTGGGAAAATACGTAGCCCAAAAACGTTCCGAGTTTGAGCTTGGGTGTTAATTGAAATTTTTTGAAGATGCCGGGTTGGAGGTAATTTACGATGGAGTGTTTATCTTCCATGTCCTGAGACTTGAAGATGAAAAAGCCAACCAGGCTGCGTTCATAGAAGATGTTCAAATCAACATTTGCATTCTTATTAAGGAGGGCGCCACTAAAAGGAAAATGGCCGGCAGAATTGATGCGGGGCGTGATCACAAAGACCGATTTACGGATTGAGTCTTTAGCATGTCTTAGGCCCTGAGCCAGAACTAATTCCGGGAAACAAGCAAGGGCAAGCACTACTATCCAATAAGTAAAACGCGAAAATCGCGGGCAGCAATTACCAGAACAAGTCATACAAGGCCGGTGGGATATGAATGGGGGTTTGAAGACTTTTCTCAACGGTTTTACTGTCATCCTGTAAGCGCTTTAGCTGAATTTCAAATTCATGACCATCTCTTCTTGAAATATGAAGATCAAAAGAGGGAGCTGTATCCATCAGAGAATTTGTCAGGATATTCTTGACAGAATTCCAATCGGGGGCAGTGCGACGCGGGGCGGGTTTATCAATTTTCATATCATCAGAATTTTCAATGCTGTTGATGACTTAAAGGTGCATTCAACACCATTCCATTTCAACCTGAAACTTGCTATGTTTTAGCCGTCAGAAAACAGATCTTTTAACAAAGAACCAGGGCGCAACTGACAACCCTATGGCAGCACGAAAAGAATTATTTTAAGACTTTTGCCCGCCTGCCCGTCCGGTCAGGCGGGGATGACACGGAAAATGCATACGGAAAATACACTGCGAGAACACATTACCCCGCCTTGGGGGAGAAGGGAATGAGTGAGGTTAACACACACCTCTCCTTTGGGGGGCTACTCTATCCTCAACGAATTCACCGGATTTGAGCGGGCGGCTTTTAGGGTCTCATAGCTGACCGTCAACAGGGTGATCACAAGCAGACCCGTAACACTTCCGGCAAAAATTAACACACTTGCCGGCAGCCTATATGCAAAACCTTTCAACCAGGTATCGGTCAGCCACCATGCCAACGGGATGCCGATCAGGCTCGAAACAAAAAAGATTTTCACGAACAACGTCGTGAACAATCTCACCATCTGTCCCTCCGATGCACCCAGCACTTTGCGGATACCCACTTCTTTCGTCCGCTGTTCGGCCGTATAGGAGGCGAGGCCAAATACTCCCAGCGCCGTGATCAGGATGGCAAGGAATGCAAAGGTCTTTGAAAGTGAAGCTACCTGGCGTTCGGACTGGTACATACGGTTGAACTCATCACTCACAAACCAGTAATCAAATCCGATGTCTGGGAAGATCTGCTTCCATTTCTTTTCGATCAATGGGATCTTTTCCCGGAATTTTCCTGCAGGGATCTTGATGTAGGCGATGCAATCGATAAAATTCAGGTGCGGGTTGAGCATTAATGGCTCGATTACCTGGTGCATTGAGCGATAAGGAAAGTCCTTTACAATGCCGATCACTTTGAAAGGCCGGGTGTCCATTCGGTTCAGGGCACGGTTGTAGTACGACTCGGTCACGGTTGAGCCGATGATCTTTTCGACCGGTTGGCTGAGGGCGCGCACGGCAGCCTCGTTGAAGATCACATTGTTGGAATCGGCCGGGTTGCCGGTCTCAAAGCTGCGGCCGGCAATGAATTCAAGCTGGTACGCTTTGGGGAAATCATATTCCACATTCAGCTGGTTCCACTGCAGGTCCTTATCGTTGAATTCAGGGAAGCGCAGCTGCGCACCGATGTATCCAAAGTAATTTAAGCGAGGAAGATGGTTTGCCATTGTGACGTACTCGATGTCCCTATCCTCCAGCACAGCCTGCTTGAAGGCCGGGAATTTTTCCTTTGGAGCAGTTCCCCCATAACGGATGGAAAGAAGCTGGCTGCCCAGCTCGTTCAGCTTCGATTCCTGCATGTACGACATCTGTCTTATGACGACAAAAGTTGAAATGATCAGCACGAGCGCAACGGTATACTGGATGGTGACCAGGGTTTTGCGAAGGAATTCAGCCCCTTTGCCTTTCACGATCTGTCCCTTGAGCACCTCCGCAGGCCGGAATCCGGATAAATATAGAGCGGGATAGCTGCCGGATATCAATGCCGTAACCAACACGACGGTCAGTATTATTCCCATCAGAAACGGATTCAACAAAGATATTGGGGTAAAGGTCTTATGGGCTAGTTGATTGAAAGCCGGGATCAACAGAATGACGATGATAATAGCCATGAGAAGTGCACCCAACGTTATCAGTGCTGACTCATAAAAGAATTGTCCTGCAATCTCCCTTCGCCGGCTGCCGAGGGACTTCCGGAGTCCAACTTCCTTTGCTCTTCGCGCCGAGCGCGCCGTTGCCAGGTTCATGTAGTTGATGCAGGCTATGAAAAGAATGGAAATTGCAACCGCGCTGAAAATTGCCAGGTACCGTTTGTCGCCCTGCGTATTGTCGTTCTCCCATAGATTTTTCTGATCGAAGTGCAGGTCGCCAAGCTTTACAAGAAACGGAACAAGGGTAAAGCCCTGTGATCTTGCCGACGAGTCGGATTGGATCATGTGATCAGTATGGGTCTTCAGTTCCTTTTCAATCAGGGCGATGTCGGTGCCTGGCTTGAGCACGAGGTAGTTCTCAAAGAATGAAATGTTCTGAAAGTTTGACCCTTCCAGGTATTGGTTGAAATCCGGGACCACGGCCCGGAAGGCATTAATGTTGACCAGGTATTTGGCTTTGAAGTGAGAGTTGGAAGGGAAGTCCTTATATACTCCCGTTACCATAACGTCGATCTCGCGGCCGTTGGTGGCGAAGGGATGTTTTACGGTGATGATCTCGCCAATAGGATCAATGTCGCCGAAAATTCTCCTGGCGCCGGTTTCACTTAAAACAATGCTGTTCTGATTTTCGAAGAACTTCTGACGGTTGCCTTTGACAAGGTCAAAGCTGATCACGGATTCAAAACCAGGTTCAGCCCATTTGATCTCTTCCGTCAGGATGATCTTGTCTTTTGCCTTGTGGTGAAGGGACGTCGGATAACCGATGTAGTCGACACGGATATTCTGAAGCACTTCGGTCCGCGTTTCTTTCAATCGCTTTGTCGGATAACCCGGAGCGGTGGTGTTATCGAATACTTGACCCTCCCGGTTCGTAAAACGGGTGCCTACCCGGTACGTGTCGCTGAAGTAAGGGTGCATACGATCGTATTGCAACTCGTCGCTAACGTAAAGGAAAATCAGAATAGAGCTGGCAAGTCCCAGGGACAGGCCAAACATGTTTAGCAACCCAAAGAACTTCTGCCGTTGGAAGTTGCGGTAGGCGATCACCAGGTAATTGTAGATCATATTTAATTATTGTGTTACTCTCTTCCTCTTACGGGCAATTGTCGGTCAGCGCACATAGAAACTTTTAACGGAAAAGAGTTTGATAAGGGTGCAATTCATAAGGGTGATTTTAAACCACAAGGTTTTCCCGCATTTGAAATTCATTATCCGTTATTTTCAATGTTCGATTTTGGGACGAATTAATACTGCATTTCGTTGTGTTCTTTGTGTGTCTTCTTTGTGCTCTACTACTCTACTATATGACTCATGACGTCTGCTTAGTTCTCTGCGGTGTCTCTCCAGAGGAGTAATTAACCAGCGCAAACAAAATGGGTTGTACGGTAGGCCGCAAAGTGCTACTTTTAGAAATACAGCGCAGCAAAAAACGACGATCTTATGGATGCATCTTCCCTCAAGGCAATTCAGGAACCGCTGAAGACCCGGTACAAAGCAGAACCGGAAGCTGCCCTGATCACGTTGAAAGCTGTGTCACGTATAGGCGAAGGAATTACATGCAAGATTGAAACCGGCAAAATGATGGCAGAGGCGGGACTGCACCCGGCGACAGGCGGTGACGGCTTGTCCGTTTGTTCCGGGGATATGTTGTTGGAAGCGTTGGCTGCATGCGCGGGTGTCACGCTCAAGGCCGTTGCTACTGCCACGGGATTTGATCTCCAGGATGCATCCGTTTATGTAGAGGGCGATCTTGATTTCAGGGGAACGCTATCGGTCGATAAAACTGCGCCGGTTGGCTTCAAAGATATCCGCCTCCGGTTTGAAATCCGGTCCCGCGAGTCAAGCGAAAAGACAGCTAATCTTATCCGGCTTACGGAACGCTATTGTGTCGTTTACCAAACCCTTGCCCGCGCCAACGCAGTCCCCGTATCCATTTCCCAGCGGAATTAAAAAATAAAAAAATTCGTCATGCCCTTGTACATGGATTTTCACAAGTTTCCCAACATCACCATTGAGGAGGCAAAAAAGGCGCACAGCGCGGACGAACAGATCCAGCAAAAATACGGTGTGAAATATCTTCAATTCTGGGTGAATGAGGGGGCTGGAGCCATATTTTGTCTGGTGGAAGGACCAGACAAGAAGACTTGCGAGTCGGTTCACCAAATGGCGCACGGGCATGTTGCCTGCGCCATGGTGGAAGTAGATCCGAGCTATTACTCACTCATCATGGGTGAAAACCATCGCGTTGATCATGGGGTTGTTCATGATCAAGATGGGTCGATAGACCTGGGTTACAGGAGTATCCTTGCGGTGACCGTAGAGGGAAAGCCGTCAGGCAAGTCAAAGAATTACGAATATTTGAAGCCGCCCCTGAAGGCGCGGGAATTAGTCCTCGGGGAAGTTTCAAAATTCAATGGGCGACCGGTAAAATTAACGGGTGACGATATTCTGGTGAGCGTCTTTAATTCTGCATCGGAGGCCGTAAAGTGTGCCATTGAAATCCAGACCGGATTATTCCTGCAAAATAAGAAGGTGAAAGGCAAGGAATTCCCGGTAGCCTGCAGGATGGGTCTCAGCGCCGGCCAGCCGGTTACTGAAAACAATGAATTTATTGAAGTGACCATACGGCTGGCGAGGCACCTATGTTTGGTTGCTGGTGAGGACTGTATCCTCCGTTCATCACTCATCCATGAACTTAGTGACGAAGACCCGGCAGGCAAGGGAAGCAAGAAAATAAAATCACTAAGTGCCAGCGAGGAAGCATTCCTGACGGAGCTTTTTGGAATTGTGGAAACCCAACTTTCGGATGAAAATTTCAACATTGACTCGCTGGTCCGGACGATTGGCATTAGTCGGCCGCAACTTTATCGCAAGATCCAGGCTCTTGCCGGCAAGGCTCCCAATGATCTGATCCGCGGCCTAAGACTGGACAAGGCGATGTCACTCCTCAAGCGCAAATCCGGTAACATTGCCGAAATCGCCTTCGAAGTGGGCTTTAGCAACCCCTCCTATTTCGCAAAATGTTTTGCACTCAAATTCGGCTGCCTACCCTCCCAGTTCATAGCGATCACTAACGGGTGACTCCCTTACAGTGAGTTAACACAGATAGATTGTTCGCCTGCATTATCCGTGTGCATTCTTCCGTGTAATCCCCGCCTGACCGGACGGGCAGGCGTGGCAAAAAAATCCTCTACCCCATCCCCATTCAGATTTGAACAGATAGTTCCATCATTTGATCAGTTTATGGTAGATCGCGATTGAAATAGATGCCTCCTTTGCTTATCAATTGACACGAATAAAAAAGGCAAGGTGGACCGGAGAAAATTCCGCATTCCATCAAGGAAAAGGTCCGGATTTTTCGACCTGGTTTATCCGATGTTCAATGACTATCACAATCAACCTAAACCACACGATCATGAAAAACTCAATCATCATCTTCATCTTTTTCATCATCTTCATGATGATCTTCTCGACCGGGTGTAACAACCAGGGCAAAGCATCACAAGCCGAGGCGGGAATGAAACCCACCGTAAGCAAACATCTCTACCTGGACGTCCATAACCTGGAACCGGGAAAAGTCAAGTTCGAAGACGTAGCGGGCGCCCATCAAAAAGACCTTGCCACCGAAGGCAAGTACGACGTCAGTTTTATTAAATACTGGGTGGACGAAGCCATGGGTAAAGTCTACTGCCTTGTGGAGGCTCCTGATTCAGCGTCAGTCTATTTGACACACAAGGAAGCGCACGGATTGGTGCCAGACCTTGTTCAGCCGGTAACGGACGGGCCGGAAGCTGAGATCAAAGACCCGCGCAATTTGTATTTTGACGTGCATCATCTTGGAGCCGGAAAGGTGAACGCGAAGGCGGTGGCAGAAGCGCATGCCAAAGACCTGGCCGTGCAAGGCAAGTTTAATGTCAACTTTATTAATTATTGGGTCGATGAAAAATCGGGTGTTGTCGTATGCTTGTCGGAGGCACCAAATTCCCAGGCAATCATTAAGACTCACACCGAAGCCCACGGTCTTGTTCCGGATGAGGTCCACAAAGTAAAGCAGGGCGAATAAGGAATCTCATCAGCGCGAAGGTTCTCTCCCAGGGAAAAGAAGGGTGGGCGGCGGGAAGTAACTCGAATCCCTCGCTCACCCCTTACCCGATCAGGATGGTCAGGATTCAAGGATTTACCACCGACAAAAGTCGGGGCAGGCGGGATTGACCTAGAATGCGCGCAGGTTCCCTCCCAGGGAAAAGAAGGGCGTGCGGTGGGAAGTAACTTACTTGCTATAAGCAACCCTGAACCCTTTATTGTGATTCCGAGATGATGGCGACAACGCATTGCGATAGGTAATCCTGTTGTTGCGCGGTCCGATGTCCCAGGCTCCGCCTCTCAAAGTATAGTACATTCCCTTTGATGCTCCCCTGGGATTTTCTTTGGCGCTTATTGCGTAATACCCTTCGTCGTACCAGTCGCTGCACCACTCCCATACATTTCCGGTCATGTCATACAGACCAAGCTCGTTTGGAAGTTTTTGGGCTACCGGCATCGTACCGTTTGTCTTGCCCGACAACCATCCCACACTATCGGCAGTCTTGCCCCCACTGTAAGGATATCCTTTACTTTTTACTCCACCATGGGCAGCAAATTCCCATTCGGCTTCTGTGGGCAGCCGGTAGTGTTTGCCCGTTTTCGCGCTGAGCCAGCTGCAATACGCCACCGCATCGTCCCAACTTATGTTGACCACGGGATGTGCACTTTTTTGTCCAAACCAGGGTGCCTCCGGCATTCGCCGCCCGGTGTTTTGGCAAAATATCATCCATTGTCCAACAGTCGCTTCCGTTTTTGCCAGGCTGTATGTTTTAACCACTACCTGATGCGCCGGCTTTTCATCCTGATCGCCTGATTCGTCGCCCATGGTAAAGGGCCCGCCTTCGACCGTGATCATTTCAGGATAATCCTGGGCGTAAAGTGTTGAACAAACCAGCAGCAGGGAGCCCAGCGTTTTGATTCGTCTTTGGATTGAACGGCCCTTGTTGAGTTGATCCTTCATTTCTTCTTTTGGCTGGCATTCTTTCCCACCCACAGCAATGCATCAGTGATCAACTTATTCTGAATATAATCCGTCATCACCTGGTCTCCGTGTCCCATGTTCATGTAGATCATATCATATTTCGTGTTTGTCCATACCACGGGAGTGTCGCCTCCGGTGAGAATGTCTTTAATACCCAAAGGATAGTTCAGGGGATCAAGCGTAACGAGCACTTTTACATTCTTGTTTTCCCTCGGACTTGGTTTCCACTGGTACCACTCGTTGACCGGCGAGGCGTAGGCTGGCGGTACACGATGGGTTACCAGATGAGCCGTGTCGTCCACAACAAGACGCGCGGGGACAGGGGGCCAGCTATTGGTATAAAAGACAGCGCCGCCAAGAAAATTGACAAACCATGGCCAGTTCGTAGTCTTATCGTTGTATCCTGCCACGTGAAAACCCAGCCAACCACCGCCATTCTCCATATACCGCTCAAAGGTTTTTCTTTGTTGTTCGGTGTGCGGGAAGTCATTGATCCACATCACCACCTGGTAATTCCTCACCAAGGTGTCGTTCAGGTTTGTCCAGTCAGTTGTAACATCGAATGTAAAATTCTTTTCATCGCTTAGTTCTGTAAAGAATGCGCGTACGTGTTTGGAAAAATCCACATGGTCTCTTTCCACCCGATTGCTGTGGAAGGCCAGGACCTTAAAATCCGGCCTCATCCCTTCCCCTCTCCGGGGAGTGCGGGGTGTCCGAAGGACGCCGTGATGGTGAGGGGTCCAAGTGCTAGCAAAGAGCATTTCTACAAGAAGAAAGGTGAGGAAGAATGTTTTCATTTTGTGACCTCCTTCCGGGTTGCACCGGCAAGCCATAGCACGGCGTCGGTGATCATGTTGTTCTGATCCGAGTCGGAGAAGATCTTATTGCCATGCCCCATGTTCATGTACAGCATTTTGTATTTCGTGTTGGTCCACACCACGGGAGTGTCGCCATCCTGAATACGGCTTTTAACGCCAAGCGGGTAATTCTCAGAGGCAATCGACATCAATATTTTGACATCCTTGTTTTCGCGCGGACTGGGTTTCCATTGGTACCACTCGCCGGTGGTGGACACATAGGTTTAGGCAGTCTTTTCGTGACCGGGTGGCTGCGGTCTTCGACAATGACTTTCGCAGGCGCCGGAGGCCAGTTGTTACTGTGAAAAAAAGCCCCGCCGAGAAAGGTGTTAAACCATTTCCATTTCGAATCGGGAAGGTTGAAGGCGGAAACATGGCAGCCAAACCAGGCGCCCCCATGACTCATGTATCGCTCAAATGCTTCACGCTGTTCATCGCTGTGCGGAAAATCGTTGAGCCAGATGATGAGGTCGTAATTGGTGAGGTAGTCGTCGTTGAGGTTGGTCCAGTCCCGGGTTGCATCAAAGGTAAACTGTTGCTGCTCTGAGATCAGGTTAAAAAAGTACAGGGCATCCCTGGCGAAATTGATGTGGTCCATTTCTCCATTGGTGGAATAAAAGGCTGCTACTTTGAAGCGTGGTTGCTGGGCCTGGGCCGTAGCTACCAGAAGCAGTTGGAGTAATATCAACCGGATGGAACACTGCAGGAAGGATTGAATTTTCATTCCGGAAAGTTTCCCCTTTTGCCGAGGAGTCGGCCAAGAATTGCGATTACTCCTATCGCAAAGCGTTGCGGAGAAGGAAGGATCATCATGGGTTTATAGGCATCCACCACAACCGCCAACTGCATTTTATCTGAAAAACTGCCATTGTATTTTATTTTACCTTCCTTTACCAGTCCGCCCAATGTTTCCAAAAAGTCCTGGATGTTCATCGCCGGCTGGTGCTCCACTCTCACCTGAACTTCCGCGTCACTTTCATTCCAGAAATTATGGGCAGCACCAGGCGGGATCACTACCCTCCCCCCTTTTTTTATTGTTTCCCTTTTACCTGCAATGAGTGTCGTCAATTCCCCCGACAAAACTTCCAATCGTTCCTCCATTGTTGGATGAATATGGGGAGGCGCCGGCAGCTTTTTTCCGGCTTGCATCGTGGATTCCATTTGCGCCAGGCTTCCGTTTGTGTCCTTTGCCGACTTGGTAATAACGATTCGTACGCCGCTTGCCCCTAAGTCAATTATTTGTCCTGTTTTGGCCATTGTTCTGGTCAGCCTATTTCGCTTGACGGTTTATCCCAATTTAGTTTACGCTGGCGATATCACAAGAAGCGCAGGCTAATTTATTTTCTCTTTTGTTTGAGTTCCTTCTTTTGAAACAAATAAAGTTATCCTAGAAATTGATTGCATCCATCATTAGAATGTGACCTGCGCAATTTTTTCGAGAGAAACATCCGAATATCTACATTATAGTTATCCTAAAAATGGGAGGACCAAACTTTTAATCTTAACTTTATCAACATCCTGTCCTAACAATGGGGTACACCATATTCATCCGGATCGTGACAATCGCTTGTCCTATTATTCGGATCAGGAATGCAATCGTCTTCCAAAC
>JBGPGZ010000048.1:0-14814 GCA_041484175.1 Cyclobacteriaceae bacterium
AATCGCTTCGCCAACGTCCTAACCGTTCTTGGTATTACCAAAGGAGAACGTGTATTCACGCTTACCGGCCGTATCCCGGAATTGTACATCACCGCCCTGGGAACATTAAAGAAAGTCGCCGTTTTTTGTCCCTTGTTTTCGGTTTTTGGGCCAGAACCCGTGTACCAGCGGCTAAGCAAAGGCGATGCTAGAATACTCGTCACGACAAAAGAGTTGTACGAAAAGAAAATAAGTGGATTGATGGATCGATTGCCAGGTCTCCGGCATGTATTGCTTACCGATACGGAAAAAGATGTCGATGACAAAGTAATTTCACTTCCGTTTCTTATGCAAAAGGCTTCAGCCGGATTCACGATACCGCCGACCTTGCCTGAAGATCCAGCCCTGCTGCACTTTACCAGTGGTACCACGGGAATGCCTAAAGGAGCGTTGCATGTTCATCAGGCGGTAATGATGCATCTTGTCACAGGAAAATATGTGCTTGACTTTCATCCAAATGACATTTATTGGTGCACAGCTGACCCCGGATGGGTGACCGGCACATCGTACGGCATCATTGCACCTTTTGTCAGCGGAGTCACCAACATCGTGGACGAAGAAGAATTCGAGGCAACCCGATGGTACTCAATCCTGGAAAAACATAAGGTCAATGTCTGGTATACGGCGCCCACAGCCATACGGCGACTTATGCGCATGAATATCAAGCCACGTGAACAATACCACCTGGAGCATTTAAGACTTATCCTCAGTGTTGGTGAGCCTCTGCATGCAGAGGCAGTGCTTTGGGGCGAAAGGATGTTCGGGATACCCATATTGGATAATTGGTGGCAAACCGAAACGGGAGGAATTATGATAGCCAACTACCGGGCCATGCCCGTCAGACCTGGTTCGATGGGTAAACCCCTGCCAGGTATTGAGGCAGCCATTGCCAAAGTGGATGGAGGATCAATTCACCTTATTAATGAAGCCGGTAAGGATGGTCTGCTGGTATTGAAACGAGGGTGGCCTTCCATGTTTAAGACTTACCTCCATGAGGAGGAACGCTATAACAAATGTTTCATCGATGATTGGTATCTCACCGGCGACCTTGCCAAGCGAGATGAAGACGGGTATTACTGGTTTGTTGGCCGTGCTGACGATATCATCAAGACTTCCGGCCACATGGTAGGGCCATTTGAAGTGGAAAGCGTTCTTATGGAACATCCTGCTGTGGCTGAGGCTGCAGTGATCGGCAAACCAGATCCGATCATCGGCGAATTGGTAAAAGCATTTGTGGTCCTGAAATCTGATCATGCGGCAAACGAAGAGCTAAAGTCGGAAATCACTGGTTATGCCAGAAGAAAACTGGGCCCGGCAGTAGCGCCCAAAGAACTTGTGTTTACAGAAAATCTTCCGAAAACGCGGAGTGGAAAAATATTAAGAAGGTTGTTGAAGGCCCGCGAGATGGGATTGCCTGAAGGGGATACCTCAACGTTAGAACAACCCTAACCATCAAAGGCTATGCAGCAGGAAGTCTTGAATAACAAGGATATAGCGGTTACCCGTGAACAAGGGAAAAGACTGCTCCATCAAATGATCCTGATACGTCGGTTTGAAGAAAAGGCGGCCGAATTGTACACCAAAGGAAAAATAAGGGGATTTCTTCATTTATATATAGGCGAAGAAGCCGTTGCAGTCGGAGTGATGAATGCGCTGACCCCCGAGGACAATGTACTATGCACTTATCGCGAACACGGTCAAGCACTCGCCAGGGGAGTTGATCCGGGCGCCATAATGGCGGAAATGTATGGTAAACAAGAGGGCTGCAGTCATGGACGTGGAGGATCTATGCATCTATTCGATACCAAATCAAGATTTTATGGAGGCAATGCTATTGTTGCTGGTCATCTACCCTTAGCGGTGGGCCTTGCACTGTCAGACAAGAAGATGAAACGGAATAGAATCACATGCTGTTTTTTTGGAGAAGGCGCGGCTGCAGAGGGTGAATTTCATGAGGCCATGAACCTGGCTGCGCTGTGGAAAGTTCCTCTTTTGTTTGTCTGCGAAAATAACCAGTACGCCATGGGTACTGCAATTCGCTACACTCATGCCGTTACCGATCTGGAAAAAAGGGGACCTGGCTATGGTATTACCACTGCTTCCGCGGATGGCATGGATGCGATCGCAATGCTGACTGCAGCCACCCATGCTGCAGACCAGGTGCGTAAAACAGGCCTGCCCTATTTTCTGGTTTGTAACACCTACCGGTTCCGCGCCCATTCCATGTTTGACGCCGAACTGTACCGTGAAAAAAGTGAAGTTGAAGAATGGAAAAAACGCGACCCGATCATGTTGTTGTCAGCCTTTCTCAAGGATAAGAAATTCTTGATGGATACTGATTTGAAGGAGGAAGAGTCCCTCGTTGAAACACAGGTGCAAAATGCCGTGGCTTTTGCGGAAGCAGGAACGTGGGAACCTTTGGAAACCCTTACAAAATTTGTTTATAGTGAAAAAGAATGAGTGCAACACCGAATGTAATGAGAGTCACATATCGTGAAGCAATCAGGCAAGCAATTCGCGAGGCTTTGATGAAAGACGAACGCACTTTCCTGATGGGGGAAGACGTCGGTCGATACGGAGGGGCTTTTGCGGTAAGTAAAGGTCTGTTGGAGGAGTTCGGACCCGAGCGGATCATGGATACACCTTTATCGGAATCTGGTTTTGTAGGGGCTGGTATTGGAGCTGCGATGGGTGGCATGCGGCCCATTGTTGAAGTGATGACCGTCAATTTTAGCTTACTGGCACTTGATCAGATTGCCAATAATGCAGCTACGCTTTTACATATGACCGGCGGACAAGTAAACGTGCCGGTGGTGATCAGGATGAGCAGCGGGATTGGGCGCCAATTGGCAGCACAACATTCTCATAGCTGGGAGCCTCTTTTCGCCCATATCCCTGGATTAAAGGTCCTGTCAGTGGGTACGCACGAAGATGCACGGGGGATGCTTCTCACTGCATTGCTGGATCCGGACCCTGTAATACTTTTTGAATATACGTCCATGCTTAATCTCGAGGCCGAAATTCCTTCTGGGAGCGGTGCGATCGATATCACCCGGGCGAAAGTCAGGAGACAAGGCAAGGATATTTCACTTATTACGTATGGAGCGGGCGTTTACAAAGCATTGGAGGCTGCAGCTGAGTTGGCTTCAGCAGGTATTGACACCGAAGTGGTTGACCTGCGTGTGTTACGTCCACTCGATGAAGACGCCATTGCAGCCTCTGTATCAAAAACGCATCGGGCCCTGATCGTGGAGGACGCATGGCGATCGGTCAGCATTTCATCAGAAATTAGCGCGCGAATCATGGAAAGATCATTTTACGATCTCGATGCGCCAGTCCGGCGATTATGCGGTCTTGAGGTACCCATACCTTACCCAAAGCACCTCGAAGATGCATCGATTCCACAACAGCAGCAGATAGTGTCGGCCATCAGAAACATCTTTCAACATGATTGAATTTCGCATGCCCAGCTTGGGCGCTGACATGGAAAGTGGCTTCCTTCGAGAGTGGAGGGTAAAACCCGGAGATCCAATCAAACGGGGTGACATCATAGCCGAAGTTGAAACTCAAAAAGGAATCATTGAGATTGAAGTTTTTGACGAAGGTACGATCGGAGAATTGCTCATTAAGATCGACGAAAAAGTGCCGGTAGGAGCATTGATGGCCTACATCATCGCCAATGGAACTTCCCCTGAACCTTCCAAACCAAAGTTGATTGATGAAAAAAAAGAAACTGAACAAGGACGGACGCGTGATAGGATCCCGGCCCCAAGAATACCTATTCATACGGTGAAAGCGTCGCCTCTCGCCAAGCGAATAGCGTTGGAAAAAGGGATTGACATTACGAAACTGAAAGGGAGCGGACCTAACGGTGCAATCACCAGGCAGGATGTTGAAAAAGCCTCAACGGGAGAGGGGGAGATGACGGCCGAGAAAGCGAAACCGGCAGCGTCCGCAGCAAGCATACGACTTGCCGTAGCGGCAGCCATGAGCAAGTCAAACCGCGAAATACCCCATTATTATTTATCAACCAAAATAGATATGAGCCGGGCCTTGGGTTGGTTAACGGACGCTAATAAACAGCGATCCGTAAAGGATCGATTACTTCCGGTGGTGTTACTTCTCAAAGCCGTAGCAAAGGCCCTGGTCACTGTTCCAGATTTGAACGCCTGGTGGCAAGACGGTTTGCAACGAAAAACCGAGATTCATATTGGATTTGTGGTTGCTCTGCGCACCGGTGGGATTATCGTACCCGCTATTCATGATGCCGCAAATAAGACATTGGATGACCTGATGAAATCACTTACGGATATCATTCCACGAGCACGTGCTTTGCGACTTCGAAGTTCGGAATTGGCGGATTCAACAATTACGGTCACCAACCTTGGCGAAGAAGGTGTGGAGACAGTATTTGGTGTGATTTATCCTCCACAGGTTGCCTTGGTAGGATTCGGAGGCATCCAGGAGCAGCCTTGGGCCGAAAAAGGCATGTTGGACGTTCGTCCGGTTCTTACTGCAACATTGGCGGCCGACCACCGTGCCACTGATGGAAGTACTGGTACCCAGTTCCTCACAGCACTCAAGAATTTTTTGCAAAATCCAGAACAACTATGACCGAAGAGGAAATCAAACGCGTACTGATTAAGCTGCTGAAACGGATCGCGCCGGATACGGAACCCGAAGGGCTTAAGCCAGAAGACAATATCCGTCAAGTATTGGGGATCGATTCATTTGACTATCTCCAGTTCATTGTCGGCTGTGATGAAGAATTTCATATCCAAACGCCCGAAGAAGATTACGGAAAAATTGCATCGTTTAAAGAATTGATCCCCTATGTCAGCATCAGGATGAAGAAATAATCGCATCGAATTGATCAGGGCTCTGAAACCGTATTAATCGTCAATTCGAATCATTTTGTTCCTGCAGGGTAAGTCTCTCCCCTCCAGGTCCTTCGCCCAGACCTTTACCCGATTTTCCAACTATCTCCACCGACAGTCCATAGACATCCCTGAAATTATCTTTCAGGTCCAGGGTGTACATAGACGGGAACACTTCAATAACGCCTTCCGTGTGGGTAGATCTGCATTCCAGTAACTTTTTGCTGCTGCTGACCACCTTTGTTGATGGCGTAGATCCGGTTTTGCTTGGTTTTGCAAAAAACTCGATCTTCAGGTTAGGGAACTGGCCACTGAATTCTTTCTGAATTGCATAAATCTTCCGGTGATCATTAATGACTATTTTCATTTCTAAATGGTTGGTTTAATTTTTATACCGGCAAAAGCCTAGTGCCAAAATACAAGGACTGGATAAGATGCTACCCTGCTCAGTTGCTTGACTACGTTATCCTTGAATAACTTTTGCAACACGGAATGATGGTGGCAGGAAAGCGCCAGCAAATTAGCCTGATGGCTCAACATATATTGATCCAGCGCCCATGCCACATCATCCGAATATTGAAACTCGAAACTCCAGGAAATCGGTCTCTTCTCCCGCGCCTTTAAAGCGTCCATCACCACACCTATCTTCCGCTCAGTTTCCTCCGTTCGCGGTTCCGTAGAAATGTGTAACACACGAAGTTCAGCCTGTAAGACGATCGCCAATGTCTGCAACTGATCAATAAGGAAAATCGGGTTTGTCTCAGGGTCGTAGGCATAAACAATCGTTTTGAGCGGCTTGTATGCATACCCTTCCGGCACAAAAACGATTGGACATTTTGATTGCTCAATTACACGAAACGTGGTACTTCCGAACGCATGCTGATAGAGATTCTCAGCTCCATTGGTTCCCAGAGCGATCAGTGAATAACTGTTCGCTTTCGCAGCAATGGCCCCTTCCACCGTGTTCGTTGTGTGATCAATGGCATAGTCGCACGGAATGTCAAACTTGTTTTGTATTTCAGTGCTAAAAAGTACAAGACGAGAAGAAATATTTTCCACACTGGTCATAACCTCGTGTTCCAACTGAACGGCTTCCGGCCATACGGAGGGTTGCACATAAAACAGCGTAAGACGAGCCGATAGCGCCTTCGCCAAGTGGGCGGCATATTCCATACCATTTTCGGCGGCCGGGGAAAAATCAATGGGGCACAATACAGATTTCATCACGTCATAGTTATTCACGTCAAATATGAAAAGGAAAAGAGCCCAAAATATTGATAAAAGTCAGTACCACCGATGATCGATATCACCCTCTCATACCGATGGCACAGATGATATTTATTCCCGGCGAAATGGAGATGCTTGCAGGCTTGCGAAGTACCCTCAGTGCTCCTCTCTCTTTTCTTTCCAATCCGTTATTTGCCGCTTCATCGCGTTGACAGCATCGGTCGTAGCCTTTTCAAAAGTATGCGCTTCACGCTTGACAAAGAGATCCTTGCCTGGGATGACTCCAATAATTTCGCATACTTTGTTTTCTTGCGAATCCGACCTATCAAATTTTATGCACACCCTGGCCTCGATTATCCGATCGCTCAAATGACCTATCTTTTCGACTTCCTTCGCAACAAAATCAAACAGTTCCGGACTGGGCTTAAAATCGGGTGTTTGAATGATCACTTTCATGTGCGTTGAATTTATCTTCTGGCGTTTATTAAAGTAAAGTTGGCCATGTGACCCTCATAACGTGTTAGGCCCGACCATAATAACCCGAAACCACCCGCTCTATTTCCCCCAGGTCAGCGCGGCATTCTGCTTTCAACCGCTTGACCTCAGTCCAATTATTTCCTAACAGGGGAATCAGCATCTGCTTATCGTGCCGGTAGCCAATCATTATTTGTATCCTGTTGAAAAACGGGTCCAACTTCTTTTTTGTCTTCTTGGTGATACTTGAAAGATAAAGAATTTCCTTAATTCTCTTTCTTGTTTTGTGCAATTCATTTAGAACGAGTTTCGGGTACAACTTTTTTTGCGATTGGATCTTTCGCTTTTTCAAATACTTCTCAAAGTCGTCCCGCCGGATCTTCTTAAAGTATCTGATCAGTTTCTTTTCCTGCCCGTAAATGGTGGTTATAAAACGACCGCTATTCCTGCGGAAGGCTGAGATGTGCTTGCTTTGGTTGTTGGATTCCGGAATTAACTCATCCTTCACACCTTCAATTTGATAGTGCAAGAGTAATTCATAATACAAATCCGTCTGACGAATGACGCCAGCCATTCTGAAAATGGTTCGAAATGGAACAAAATTGCCGTGCGCTTTAAAACCCTTTACACAAAAGTTGGTCAAATTAATAAGGGCTTTTATTTTCTTTATTTCAAGCCGTATCGTGTGAAGAGTCTCTGTTCGTTGAGACGGATCATAGAAATTGATCTGATCAATCAATCGTTTGAATCGTTTGTGGGCATAATCAGTAAAAGCCCTCATTTTTCATTCCTTTCAAGTTTGTAGCTAAATCGGTCCGATCCCTGCTGCAAAATGGACATTCCAGGTTCGCCCGCTCCTGATTTAACTCAAATACAATTCTGACAAAGGTCATTCTTTTGCGTTTCCTTCAAGATTATGTTTATAGAGGAAAACATTTGACCGATATGGAAAATTTAACTAACACGACTGAAAAGTCCATTCTCTTGCGGATTGCAAAGAAACTGACAGCCGCACAGCAGGAATTGGATGAGCTTGCCGTTCAACTTGCGCTGGGCAAGGCAGAGGCCACCGACAAGTTTGAAGACATAAAAAAGGAGTTCGGGGTACGGCTGAATGAACTAAAGCAAGTCATCGATGCAAGTCCAGAAAAGGAAATAACAACTGATTTGAATGCAAAAATGAATGTGCTCGAAGCACAGTTATCGATCGGGCAGGCCAAAACAAAGGACTTGTTTGAGGCACAAATGAAGAAAATCCTTGCTGGCATGGCGGATGTGGAGATCGTCATGAAAACGAAATTCATGAATAATCCCAACGTCCATGACTTGGTCAATGAATTGGAAAAATTCAAGTTGAAATTGGAGGTTCTCAGGCTCCGATTTGCTCTGAAAAAATTTGAAGTGAAGGATGGATTCAGGTCCGGAATGAAGGAAGCCCGCAAAGAGATCAACAATCTCATGGCGGGCGCCAAGAACAAACTAAGCAAGGCAAAGGATACCTACACCGACTTTAGGGACGAAATCAAAGAGGCCTACGAGCACATGAGAAAGGCCGTGAAAAAAATATAATAGTCGGTACTCGATCTTTCTTTTGATGAAGGGTATTCGGAAGAGATTTTCAAGAGAACTGATTAATCTCCCCTCTTTTTAGAAATACACTTTCCCTCATTGAGAATTGCGTCCATCAAATCGATGCTTATACAGCGTTCTTTTCAATTCCTTCATGATCTTCCTTTGATTGTTCCGGTCGAAATCTAAAACCAATCCGCCAGGCCGGTGTATCATAGATGATTTCTTTATATTACCTGGCGATGCAGGCCTCCGGAAAACATCAACGATGGACAGGATTAAAAGGATCGGAAATCCCGACCTTGCAAATTCAATTTGGTAAGAACATTTTCTCTGCCGAGAAACCCAGAACCTTTTTCCTGGTTCTTTGGGGTATTATCACGGAACCCATGTTCATTCTCCTCGTTGCTTCCTGCATGCTATACTTTGTTCTCGGGGAGTTCAAAGAGGGGTTTATCATGTTGTCAGCCATGATTTTTGTTTCAGCCATTTCCTTTTATCAGGAGATGAAGAGTTCGGTTGCACTAGAGGCATTGAAAGCATACACCGAACCTCAGGTGACCGTTATTCGCGACGGTGTGGAAACACAAATTGCGTCGGCAGAATTGGTCCCGGGCGATATCGTTGTGATGGAGGAAGGCGGCAGAATTCCCGCCGATGCGATCATCGTTCAGGCTAACGATTTGACTGTTAATGAATCGATTCTCACCGGTGAATCAATCCCGGTTGAGAAGACCATCGAGCAGGGAAGCAACCTTCTTCTTCAGGGTACTCTCCTCAACACCGGAAAGTGTTTTGCCCGTGTCACAGCCACAGGAAACAACACGGCACTTGGGAAATTGGGAAAAATAGTCACATCGCTACCCACTCCTGAGACGCTGCTTCAACACCAAATTAACGCCTTTGTAAAAAAACTTGCCTTGTTTGGCTTCTTTGGATTTCTCACGATATGCCTCATTAACTATCTCCATAACCACGATTGGATCCAAAGCGTGCTGCTCGGACTCACGCTTGCCATGAGTGCTATTCCGGAAGAAATACCGGTCGCATTTTCATCCTTTATGGCGCTGGGCGCCTTTCGACTGGCCAAAAGCGGAATTATTACGCGCCAGCCGGTCACGATAGAGAGCCTGGGTGAAGTAACGGTCATCTGCCTGGACAAGACGGGGACCCTGACAAAGAATAAAATGGAAGTAAAAAGTATTTATGACCATCGGACAAACCGGGTAGTTGACGCGCACGCGAACACGGCCAAACAAACGATTGACACACTCACCTATGCCCTCCTTGCCAGTGAGCATAATCCCTTCGATGTCATGGAAAAAGCAATTATTGCCGCATACGACAAACTAACGAACGGCGAATTGCTGAAAGAACCCCTGCTCATGGTCAACGAGTACCCTCTTGGTGGAATACCTCCCATGATGACGCACGTGTATGAAAAGGCTGATGAAAAAATTGTGGCGGCTAAGGGTGCACTTGAAAGAATAATCCAGATCACCAAACTGCCGGCTCCGGCACTTGAAAACATTGCCAATTACGCTCAATCCATGGCAACACAGGGGTACCGCCTGCTGGGAGTCGCCAGCGCCGTTTACGACAAAGGCAAGTCACTTCCCCGGGACCAAGATAATTTTGATTGGCAGTTTGAAGGCGTCGTAGCGCTTTATGACCCACCAAAAGACAATGCGCGAGCGGTACTGCAAGAACTGTTTAGCGCCGGTATCCAGGTCAAACTGCTGACGGGAGACTTTCCGGAAACGGCGATGAGCATGGCTGAACAGACCGGATTTGACCAACCTAAAACAATCCTGACCGGCGAACAAGTGATGCACCTGGCGGATGATCAGTTGAAAAAAAAAGTGCTGGAAACAACGGTCTTTGCCCGCATGTTCCCGGAAGCAAAACTGAAGGTGATCAATGCCTTGATAGCCAACGGGGAAATCACAGCCATGTCTGGCGACGGAGTAAACGATGGACCCGCACTCAAGGCAGCGAATATCGGCATTGCCATGGGGAAAAAGGGAAGTGAGATAGCCAGGCAGGCCGCGAGTCTTGTTCTTACAGATGATAATCTGGAGAAAATTGTGGAAGCCATTTACCAGGGAAGAAAAATCTACAGTAATCTGGTAAAGGCAACTCGTTACGTTGTTTCAATTCATATCCCCATCATCGCGACCGCTTCAATGCCATTGCTGTTGGGGTGGAAGTTCGCCAACATTTTCACCCCCATACACGTGATTTTTCTCGAGCTGATCATGGGGCCAACGTGTTCTATCTTTTTCGAACGGGAGCCCGTCGAGGCCAACTTAATGACGCAACCCCCCCGGAAAAGAAGCAACCTGTTTGGAAAAAACGAACTTATGATCAGCGTTATTCAAGGTCTTGCGATTACAACTGTCGTTTTAGGCCTGCAGTATTTCTTTATGACGAATGGCTTTAGCCTCCCCTACACCAGATCCGTTGTATTTACGACACTCATTATCAGTAATATCTTTCTCACACTGGTCGACCGTTCTTTTACAGAGACCATTTTTGAGACTATTCGTTACAAAAACAACCTGGCCTATCTCATTCTTCCATTGTCGATCCTGTTTCTCTGTGTTATTCACCTGGTTACCCCTATACGGAATTTATTTAGTCTTGAAACAATAGGCCGGAGTCATTTTCTCTTGACTGCCATCGCAGCCTTTGTCTCTGTAATGTGGTTTGAAGTTTACAAAGGTTGGATAAATCCACTACGCATGCGCTAAAGCCGGTAAGTCGCGGGCGCGAAGACGATTTTATTGATTGAAGATCCCATTCAAACCAAAACCCTTGCAGATAGGATCATTGTCATTCTTTTGGTTTGCCACCCGCCTTCTGTGCTTTTTTTTCCTGATCTTTGAAGTATCCCCGAAAGAGAAAGTTGTGTTTCATCGCCTCCATGTTCTCGCTCAACTTTTCCGAGCCAACCCGGATGTTGCGCATGCTTTTGCTGAGGTCATGTGCAAATGCAGTATCACTCAATAAGATCCCCGCAGGCCCCTCCCCTCGTTTGAGCTTCTGGGTCACCTGTTCAAGGTCCTTCGCCACCTGACTGGCTTTTTCACTGGCTTCATTTATTGCTGCAATACTGCTTTTCAGTTTAGTAGTGGAGGCAGTATCATTTATCAGGTAACCGACCATTCCCTTTCCTTTTTGCACATCGCGGAGCAAATTGTTAAGGTCTTGAGTGAAGGCAGTGGTATTTCTTGTTGTGGCGCGGATCGCAGAAATAGCTTGTTTTACATTTTCAGCCACTACGGTGTCCGTAAGTATGCTCCATAAGGTATTGTTGTCGTTCAACTTCTGAGTTATCTTTTTAAGATCAAAAGTAATAATGGAAAGATTGAGGTTGGTTTGGTCTAACGTTCGTAACATTTGGTCCGTTTCTATCGGTCTAAGGGTCTTGATAATGTCCCCATCCTCCACCCGATCTGCTGGCGCCTGAACATTGTCAATGTTGACCAGCTTGTTTCCCATTAACCCGTCGGTACCCACAGAAGCAAGGGCATTCTTTTTTATAAATTTCTGAGCCCCGTTCTCGATGACCATCGTCACATTCACCGAGGTGTCACTCACGATTTCCACGCGCTTGACAGTACCGACATCAATCCCGGAAAAACGAACATTGTTTCCCTTCATTAATCCATTGACTTTGTAAAAGGTGGCGCTCACCCGGAAAGTCCGATCAAATAGATTGCGGTTGTTTCCAATCAGGTAAAGGGCTGTAATCAGAAATGCTATACCTATGAAAACGAAGAAGCCAAGTTGAGCATTGTTTAGCGTATTTTTATGCATGACTTAAATCTTTAATCAAAGAAGAGTTTTACTTTTTCGTCCTTATTCTCTTTTAACTCAGGATACGTCCCCTCTGCGTAACATACCCCATCGATCAGCATGACGATCCTGTCGGATGCCGTGCTTACGCACTGTAAATCGTGCGATATGATGATGGAAGAAGTTTGGTACTTCTGCCGGATATCAATCATCAACTGAATGATTTCCCTGGCGGTAATAGGGTCGAGTCCCGTCGTGGGCTCATCGTATAAAATGATTTCAGGTTTCAGAATGAGCGTTCTGGCTAAGGCAATGCGTTTGCGCATACCGCCCGAAAGCTCAATGGGCATCATGTCTACCGTATCCTCCAGCCCGACATTGCGAAGCGTTTCCAGCACCAATTCGTTGGTCTTGGTTTGATTCAAATCTTTTTTCATCCAATGCCTGCGCAGTGGAAACACGAGGTTATCCCTAACGGTCATAGAATCGTACAGTGCGTTGCTTTGAAAGAGGAATCCAATTTTCATTCGCAATCGATCCAGTTGTTCATGACCCAATGAGAAAACATCCTGATCAAATATTTTGATAGTGCCTTCGTCGGGTTCCATTAACCCAATGATGCATTTTATCAGTACCGACTTTCCGGATCCGGATTTTCCCAGTACCACCAGGTTCTCGCTTTTATATAGCGTGAGATCAAGGTGATTCAACACGTGATGATTACCGAATGATTTGCTCAATCCGTTGATCTCTATTACTGCTTCCTTCTGACCAGACATGGTTGCATTGATTAATTCAAGCCCAACAGATCGGTGATTTGTACCGCAATCAAATCCAATACAAATATGAGTAGTGATGAAACCACGACCGCCGAATTGGCTGACTGACCAACACCTTCTGTTCCCTTCCTGGAATTATAACCTTTGTAACAGCCAATCATGCCAATGGTAAAGCCGAAGAAGAAGGTCTTGATGAGGGCGGGGACAAAGTCACTGTAGGAAAGTGAGTGGAACACTTGTGTCCAGTATAAAGCCCAGCTCACCACCCCTTTGATGTTTACGCCAAGGTAAGCGCCGTAAAGCGCAATGGCATTTGCCCAAAGCGAGAGCAGTGGAAGCATGAGCGTAGTAGCCAGTACCCGCGTGGCAACCAGGTACTTGAAAGGGTTAGTACCTGAAACTTCCATCGCGTCGATCTGCTCAGTGACCTTCATCGATCCGAGTTCCGCGCCTATACCCGAACCGATCTTTCCAGCTGCGATCAATGCGGTGATCATCGGAGAAATTTCCCTCACCAAAGACACTGACACCATCGCCGGCAGCCACGACTCGGCGCCAAACTCAACCAGCGTGGGTCTGGACTGGATGGTAAGCACCAAACCCATTATAAAGGCGGTGATGCCCACCAGAGGAAGTGACTTGAATCCGATGTAGAAGGACTGTCGCACGAGTTCTCCGAATTCATAGCGTGGTTTGAATCCTTCGCGAAAAAATCGCCACGCGAACCGGGCCGTATCACCCATCTCGTCAAGAAACAACTTGATGCTAATTGGAATATCCATTTGATTATTTGTTACAAGGTGGCAGCTAGGCTCCTTGAATTGCCTGACTTGAATTAGCCAACTCTCTGATATTAATCATGAAATCATGTCCAGGAGGTTGACAAAAATCACATCGGGATTTGATTCACATCAGGTTTTCGTGCACGGCGAAATCTTAAGTTTGAATGTACAAACAAATAATAAAAGCATCAATCATGAAAAAGAACATGACTTCTGCCGACAGAATCATCAGGCTGATCCTCGCGGTAATTCTTGCCACACTTTACTTTACAAAAGTAATGCCGGGCACTTTGGGCATAATCCTTCTGGTAATTGCGGTTGTACTTGTCATTACGTCCTTTGTTAATTTTTGTCCCCTGTATCGCTTCCTGGGGATAACCAAATGGGAGGCTAAAGCATAATATAATCGTCCTCCCATTGCGCGGACCTATGGGTAATCAAAATAGTGTAGACATGGAGCCTCATTATTACCACGTCAATATCAACTGGAGTAAACAGCGACAAGGCATGATGTGCTCCCCCGAGCTTAATGCTACGGTGGGCGAAAAAGGATGCATTGAAGTGGCCACTCCGCCCGAGTTTCCAAAAGGGATACCCGGCTTTTGGTCTCCCGAACATTTGTTTACGGCAGCTGTGAGTAGTTGCCTGATGACTACTTTTTTGGCGATCGCAGAAAATTCAAAACTTGAATTTGGTTCATTCATTTGCAAATCGAAGGGGAAGCTGGAACAGATCGACGGAAAATTTCTGATGACGGAAGTTATTCTGGAGCCTACCGTCACAATCCACTATGAAAAAGACCGGGAGCGCGCTGAACGGGTCTTACAACGGTCGGAAGCGGCCTGTCTGATCTCTCAATCCATAAAATCCAAAGTGACGATGAATCCGGTAATTGGATTGATTCAACCCGCGGCCGTCCAATTAAACTAAAACAAGACCTGGAAAAAACCCCAGGTTTAACGTCCATCAGATCATCAGAATTTAATTCCCCTCTTTTTCATTTCTACCGCAAGCTTTCCCGCAATGGGTCTGCATGAGCAATTCTTCTGATGAGCAAGATGCCATTTCACCCTTTGGTCAAAGGTCGGATGCTTGGGCATCGGGTGCTTCAGATGCCATTGTTTATTTAGTTTCATACTTCAGACTTATTTTGAAACGGTCATGTGTACAGCAAAGCGAACCGCTATTTTTACGGTTTACTTCCCGTATTTCAAGATGACGTGATGGATTTTGCCATTGAAAATGAGGCATTGATTGAATTTCGAT
>JBGPGZ010000049.1:0-14739 GCA_041484175.1 Cyclobacteriaceae bacterium
GGTGACGTCGAACTTCACCCTGTCGCAGACTTCATCAGGTTGTAATTCTATCCTGTGGCAAGCCAGAAGATGACCAGCGGTTGCCAATAAGAAATGAACTAGTCCGGAGATTTGGGACCGTGGTTAAATAGCACCAATTTAGTAGTACTTTTTAACCAGCCCCTTTGCCGGACTTTGTGAATTCAACCCGATTGCATCAGGACTTGGCCAGGGAGACTGTTTGCGTTTTCATTCTGATTACTGCGATCCTTGCTTTAATTGCGTTCCGCTTTATCGCATAAAAATCAGCTATCTTCGATTTCAAAATTGGCAGCATGGCTGGTCTAATGCCTGCGTTGGCAAGGGGTGCAACGAAAGTTGAGCCGGTTCAACGTTTTTCAAAAGACGATATATCGCTTGCTCAATGGGCACTGGTGGATGAATTCAGGGCAGGCCTGTGGAAAACACTGGATTTTCCGCGAATTGCCAGGGAAGATTTTGGGCTGAACGGAATTGAGTTTGTCAACACGCTTTTTGAAGTGCCAACCATTGAGTATCTCAAAGAACTTAAGAACAATGCCGCGGATCAGGGAATAACCATGGTGCTCATCATGGTAGACGATGAAGGAGATGGATGCGATCCCACCAAAAAAGGCCGGAGACAATTCGAAATAAATCATCGCAAATGGATTGATACAGCTCACTATCTGGGGTGCCATGCGATCCGCACCAACTGTCGGGGGCCTGAAAAGGTCATGAAAGAGGAAGCATTAAAATGGGCGGCCGAATCCTATCGATGGATGCTGGAGTATGCAACCCCTGCGAAGGTCAGTATCGTCATTGAGAATCACGGCGGCATTTCCAATGATCCTGATTGGATGGTAGCATTGATGAAGAAGATTGACGACCCCACATTCGGCACTTATCCTGACTGGCGACAACCGGCCGCCGATTTTGACAACTATAAATATCTATTAAAGACGCTTCCCTATGCTCTTGGCATGTCATATAGGAACCAACCGACTGAAGAATTGACCGCAAAGATGATCAAACTCAGTAAGGATTCCGGATATCGAGGCTGGTATGGAATTGAGTCCGGGGGACGTGAGGAAATCAAGAAAGGCAAAGAACTACTGAGAAAGTATCTTCTCGATAGATGAAATTGGATCGGGAAGAGTCGGGTCTGCCGGTATCCCATCGGGGCAAACGAGGGTCACTGGTTGAATTCCGGGCTTCGAGGAAAAGGCCGGTGATCTGGCCTCGCCATTGTTGGAGGGCCGCCGGGTCGTACGTGAAAAGATTTATCTTCGTATCCGTATGATTTCTTTTGGTCGGCCAGGAACATAGTGAAGTTAAGACTTGTCAGCACTGTTCTAGTTTTCTATTATGGTTGCGCAGCGGCGCAAACCGGTGATACAACTATTCATCCGCATCGCGAGGCCGATTTAATTGATTTCCTGATAAAGACATTTCACGTCACGCTAAAAGAAAGGGCCGTTAAGAAGGGTGAGCTCTATTTTTCGGTTGTCCCGTCAAGTTCAAATCAAACCGGTAGAAACGTGCTGGTATCGGCCATTAATGCCGCCTTTTACCTGGGTGAGCCAGGGTCCACTTATATCTCAAGCATTTATTTTGTACCCTACACCAACCTGTCAAAACAATATGGA
Source organism: Cyclobacteriaceae bacterium (assembly GCA_041484175.1). Taxonomy (GTDB): domain Bacteria; phylum Bacteroidota; class Bacteroidia; order Cytophagales; family Cyclobacteriaceae; genus ELB16-189. The sequence goes on from JBGPGZ010000049.1 coordinate 1,647, forward strand.
TTTATGTCGACTCAAAACATTTGGACAGCCAATAATTCGTGGAACATTCCCGGCGAATTCAAAATTCAAAAACTTTCGCCCTACAGCTATGGACTGGGGAGCAACTCTTCGAGGGCAGACCGTTTTGTGATTGATTATGATTACATCCGGTTGTACCTGACCGGCAACATCAAGCTGGCGCGCTACTTGTTTGCAGGGGTGGGACTTAATTACGATCGTCAATACAAGGTGATGCAACTTGACTTGACCGTCACACCCAGCGCATTTGAACAATACGGTATCGGTACAGGTCCCTCTTCTACGTCAACAGGGATCACGTTTGATGTCTTGCTGGACAGCCGAAGGAATTCAATCAATCCGGACAATGGCTTCTATTCTACTGTTGTTTATCGCGTTAACCCCCCTTTTCTCTCGAACGATAATTCCTGGACGTCCTTATACATAGATGCCCGGAAGTATTTCTCATTGCCCACCGAAAAAAGGAACATACTCGCATTGTGGGGAATGTTCTGGGCGTCGCATGGAAATGTTCCTTATCTCAATCTACCCGGCACAGCCATGGAATACAATGCGCGGTCTGGCCGCGGATATGCATTAGGCCGCTTTCGGGGAAGGCAAATGTTATATCTCGAAAGTGAATACCGGTTCACTTTTACTAACAACGGATTTTGGGGCGGTGTCTTGTTCGCCAACGTCCAATCGTTCACAGAACCGGCCTCGCATGCTTTCCATTATGTTAATCCGGCCGCCGGATTTGGAATTAGAATGAAATTCAACAAAACTTCAAACATCAACCTTGATCTTGACTTTGGATTTGGAAAAGAGTCGTTCAATTTTTACATAAACCTGGGAGAGCTATTTTAGAGGAACCGATTAAACACGTTTCAGTTGAGAATTTAAATTGCGCTTAGCAAGTCGGTGTTATGCTCAGGAATCCTGAGCCGCGAGATAATTCGGGTAAATCATTAAATGTTTTTTCTTCACCTCTTCGTATAGAAGATCCTTCAGTTCCTGGATATTTTCTTTTGTCGTGGCTGATACGAAGATCACATGATTAAATCCATGCTGCCGGTAATATCCTTTCAGTTCCTGAAAATCCGGCTTCTCCACTCTATTTTCAAGCAAATCGATCTTATTCAGCACCAGGATGGTGGGTATATTTCCAGCGCCGATTTCGGCCAGCGTCTTGTTGACCACCTCGATATGATTGTCATGAAAGGGATGTGCAATATCCGCTACGTGAAGCAGGATGTCCGCCTCCCGTACTTCATCCAACGTGGATTTAAAGGACTCAATCAAATGGGGCGGAAGTTTCCTGATAAAGCCGACGGTGTCGGAAAGCAAGAAAGGAATTTCCCTGATCACTACTTTTCGCACCGTTGCATCGACGGTCGCAAAAAGTTTATTCTCGGCTTTTACATTTGCCTTCGAGAGCAAATTCATGAGGGTCGATTTTCCAACATTGGTGTAGCCTACGAGAGAAACGCGAATCGTATTGCTCCTGGATTTGCGCTGGGTTTGGCGCTGCTTGTCGATCTTTTCTAAATCGTCCTTCAACACGGCGATTTCGTGTTTGATCATCCTGCGGTCCGTTTCGATTTCTTTTTCACCGGCGCCACCCCGGGTACCCGTTCCGCCTCGCTGCCGCTCCAGGTGTGTCCACAGCCTTGTGAGCCGCGGGAGCAGGTATTGGTTCATGGCCAAAGCCACCTGGGTGCGGGCTTGGGCGCTTTGGGCACGCATGAGGAAAATATCGAGGATCAAAAGGCTGCGGTCGTAAATTCTGACTTTTGTATGACGCCTTTCCGGATTCAGTTCTTTTTCCAAGTTTCGCAGCTGGGAAGGGCTGAGGTCGTCATCAAAAATTACACAGTTAATGCTGTTGGCGAAGATGTACTTTTTTACTTCCTCCAGCTTGCCTTTCCCCAGGAAGGTCCGCCCGTCAGGATGGGCCAATCGTTGGACAAACTGCTTCCCAGCGGTGATTCCGGCCGTTTCCGCCAAAAAGGCCAGCTCATCCAGGTGCTCCTGAATTTCATCCTGTCGCTCCTTTCCCTGGAACAAAGCAACAAGAATGGCGCTCGCGGGTAGCTTTTTCATCAATTTCTGCCGCCAAACTTAAACTTATATTCTTCCATGGTTTCCGTTGCGGGTTACTTTTTTTTACTTTTGAGGCATTTACGGACAGGAAAGGAATGACCAAGGTCTACTTTCCCATTACTTACACCTAAACGTCCTTTTAGTTGTCGAACTAAAGGTCTATTGTTGGTTAAATGAAAATAGCGATTGTGCTTAATACGTCCTGGAATATCTACAATTTCAGGATGAATTTTATCCGGTCCCTTCAGGCCCAAGGGCACGAGGTTCATACGGTCGCTCCCGTTGATGATTACACCCATTTCTTAATGGAGGCCGGCTGCACTCACCACGCTGTTCGAATGGATAGTCGCGGGGCTAATCCCATCAAAGATGCTGCATTAATCATAGAATTGTGGTCGATTTATCGGAAGATGAGACCTGATATCGTCCTCCATTACACGATAAAACCCAATGTTTATGGGTCATTGGCTGCCGGGCTGCTGGGCATTCCTGTCATCAACAATGTATGCGGGTTGGGGACTGTATTTTTAAAGGACAACCTGGTTTCAGCCATTGCTATTTTTCTTTACAAGGTTTCGTTTCGATTTGCTACCAAAGTGTTTTTTCAAAACCCGGATGACCTTGCTCTCTTTCTAAACAAGAAACTGGTGACGCGCGAAAAAACGGATCTTATTCCTGGATCTGGGATCGATTTGAACAGATTCCGGCCCGTCGAATTCAAACGCAACAAACTCTTTACTTTTCTGCTGGTCTCGAGGCTTATCACGGACAAGGGAATTTTAGAATATATCCAGGCTGTAAAGCAACTTCGCGCCCAGGGTATGAAAGCAAGGTTTCAAATTTTGGGAGCCAAGGACCCCAGGCATAAACGTGGGATCAAGCTGGAGACGATTGATGAATGGATTTCCAGCGGTACGATTGAATATTTGGGTACGACCAGTGATGTTCGTCAGTTTGTACACAAAGCTGATTGTATCGTACTTCCCTCCTATCGGGAAGGCACACCCCGGACGTTGCTGGAGGCGGCGAGTTCATCCAAACCCATTATTGCCACGGATGTTCCTGGATGTCATCAGGTAGTGCTCAATGACTTCAACGGGTTGTTGTGCAAAATGAAATGCCCGGATGATCTGGCGCGGAAAATGGAGACCATGGCGACCTTTGATGACGATACGCTCAAAAAATTTGGGGAGAATGGCCGCAAGAAGATGGAAGAGGAGTTTGATGAAAAGGTGGTCATTAACAAGTACATCAAAACGATTATCCTTCTCAAGAAATCCGCCTGATCCTGAAATCACCTCCGGTACTGGCGGATAAACTCCACTGGGTTTCTTCGACTGGTATTAATAAAATCCTTAATTTCACGAATTACTCTCATGTGACCTTGTGAAATTAGTACGCATCCCATTATTCTTCATTGTGTTTTGCTCGTGTGCCTCCTACAAGCAGAATATCATGTTTAAAACACCCGACGGCTTTGTTCCCGATCCCATCAAGCGAGAAGCGCGGGGGGTGGAGAATAATTACATCATTCAAAAGAACGACTACCTCAAACTGGATGTATTCTCCAACAAAGGAGAGCGAGTCATCGACCCAAACCCCGAACTCTCGAGTACCAATCCGGCCCAGGGCACCGCGAACCGGCAACAATTTACGTACCTTGTCGATTTGAACGGCCTTGTCAAATTTCCCATGGTGGGCGAAATGAAACTCGAAGGCCTCACATTGCGTCAAGCGGAGGAAATCCTTCAAAAAGAGTTCGAAAAGTATTTCAAAGAATCGTTTGTGATCCTGTCCTATGCCAATAAAAGAGTCATTGTGCTGGGGGCGGTGGGTGGTCAAGTCATCCCTTTGACAAACCAAAATGTGACGTTGGTGGAGGTACTTGCCTTGGCGAAGGGTCTTCCGAATGATTCAAAGGCGCATAACATCCGCGTTTTGCGGAACGACCAGGTTTTTGTCGTGGACTTGAGTACGATTGAAGGATTTAAGGCGGGCAATTTGTTGATCCAACCAGGGGATATCGTATATGTGGAGCCGATTCGGAGGCCCGTAAGCGAAGGCCTTCGTGATTATGCGACGCTTTTCAGCTTGCTGGTGAGCCTTACAACGTTGATCGTAGTGCTACGAACCTTAAAATGACCGTGGAAGGAACCAGAATCAATAACCCAGCTCAAGGCGGAGAAGGAATCGATCCCGAAAAGCTCGCTATTACAACGCGCAAAAACCTGGTTTGGATCATTGTGATTTTTCTCGCCGCCAATTTGGTGGCCTACCTTACCATTCGCTGGACCAAGGATGTCTATGAATCTTACTCCGAGCTAAAACTCGATATCAAGCAGGATGCCACAGGGCTCGGGATCAAGAATTTGGTGGAAGATCAAAATCTAAACATGATCTCCGGGGAGATCGAGCAGATAAAATCAAAGCTATTTTTTAACCGGGTCATCGACTCCATGGAGCTGTGGGTGGGTTATTACAGCATCGGCAAAGTGTTGAATGATGAAATGTACAAGCGCTCTCCGTTTCATGTTAGCTACAACAGGCCGGCGACGATTTACCAGGATGTTCCAATCTATTTCAACTTCCTGGACGCCGAGGATTATTCAATTACCGTCGGAAAGGGTGGCCAATCTCTTAAGGGAAAATTTGGAATCCCGCTCGACCTGGATGGTTTGCGCATCACCATTCACAAGGCCCTGGTAAACGAAGTTTACGAGGGAAATGATTATTTCTTTATACTTCACAGCCGCAGCCGGTTATTGGAGTATCTCTCTAATAGTATTCAAGTGGATCCGCTCAATTTCAATGCCAACACAATCCGAATATCCTTTCAGGACAACAATGCCCGCAAAGCATTTGACATCGTCAATAAGATTGATTCGGTTTATCTGGGGTACAGCAACGAGCAGAAAAATCTCACCAACACGCAAAAAATCGAGTGGCTAAACAATGAATTGGCACAAATCGAAAAAAAGATGGAGGGGTTCGAAAACTATTTTGAAACCTTCACGCTCCAAAATAAAAGCAACAACCTCGATGATGACCTTCGGAAAACGATTGTCCTCATCAATCGTGCGGATTCACAACGGTTTGAACTTACCAAAAGAATAACAGAAATCAACACGTTGATGGATGATCTCAGCACTGGTAACTTTGGCTTGTCCTACACCCGTCAGCAATTTCTCCCGGAGTATGTCAATCGCGGGCTGGAGGGCCTGCAGCAAAAGATCCAGGAGCAAAATAAGTTGGGTCTTGCCTACAATGAAAATACCTTTGCGTTTAGACAAAAAGAAAACGAATTGAAGGCGCTGAAGAATTCCGTCTTCACGCAACTTACGGTCTTAAAACGAAATTGGCTGCAAATTCTTGTCGAACTCAATGTGAAAAAGGCGAAGCTCGAACGGGCGTTCGCCTCAATGCCTGACAAGAACACCCAGTATTCAAAGCAACAACGCTTTTACAAACTTCATGAAGAATTGTATTTGACCATGATGCAATCGAAAGCGCAGTTTGAAATAACCCAGGCCGGCAGCACACCCGATTTTAAGATTCTTTCACCGGCAACATTTCCCACCAATCCAATTTCACCGAAGAAATATTTGATCCTGGGGATTGGACTGGTAGCCGGCATTGTCCTGAATTTCTTCTTCATTGGCATCCTTTACTTAAGTAACAATAAAATTACCTCCATCCAGGAAATCGAGAAAATGATTCAGGTTCCTGTGCTGGGGGCCATTCCGGCGTCTTATCATCTTGCGGAATCTCCTTTCCACGTCATCGACAACCCAAAGTCGATGGTGAGCGAAGCGATTCGCACCCTTCGCACGAACCTGGACTTCTTTACGAACGGGGGAGTTAATAAGGTGATCGCAATTTCCTCCACGATATCCGGCGAGGGTAAGTCTTTCCTGTCGCTCAACCTGGGTGGGATCCTGGCGCTCTCTAAAAAGAAAGTGGCGTTGTTAAACCTGGATATGCGAAAACAAAAAGCAAACCTTCCGTTTGAAGTCACCGACACTGCCAAGGGTATCAGTACCATATTAATCAGGAAGCATACATGGAAAGATTGTGTGATCAATACTTCCCTGGAAAATCTCGACTACATCCCGTCGGGCCCCCACCCTCCGAACCCATCCGAGTTATTATTAAACGGAGAATTTGCCTTGTTGCTGGAAGACCTGAAGCAGGCGTATGATTTTATTGTGTTGGATACCCCTCCGGTAGGATTGGTTACCGACGGTATCATGGCGATGAAACGAGCCGACCTTTGCATCTATGTTTTCCGCGCCAATTACTCCAAAAGAGATTTCGTCCGCACCCTCCAACGAATTATCAATATCAATCGATTCACACGACTGGCGGTGGTATTGAATGCATTGCCAGTCTCCTCCAAGACAAACGGTTATGGCTATTATGAGGACCGGACTTCACGAAAGAATCAATTCAAGAAATTTCTCAAAGTGTAGAAGTGCTCTCTTTTTTAAGAAACAGTCCCGCCACAGCATTGTCTCCTTTAACCACGGATATTCATTCCCATTTGCTGGCGGGCATCGATGATGGTGTAAAGTCCTTGGAAGAGGCTCTTGAGATCATCCTCGTCTTTCAGGAACTGGGGTATCAGAAACTCATCACTACGCCTCACGTGATCCACGATTTTTACCGGAATAATCCGGCCATCATCCGCAAGGGCTTGGATGAATTGAAAGACTATCTGGGTAAGCAAAACGTCGGGGTTGAAATTCAGGCGGCAGCGGAATATTATCTGGACGAAGAGTTGATAAAGAAAATCGAGAGCAAAGAGCCGTTGTTGACATTCGGCAACCAATATCTTCTTTTCGAAACGAATATGCTTTCAGAACCCTATCAACTAAAAGACTTCATTTTCAAACTTACCACCATCGGCTACAAACCCGTTTTGGCCCATCCGGAGCGGTATGCTTATATGACCCTGGAGACGGCTGAAGACCTTCAAAACAGGGGGGTGTTATTGCAAATAAACATTCTTTCCATCATCGGCTTTTACTCAAAACCGATCCAACGGATGGCACAGAAACTGATCGATCAAGGTATGGTTGATCTCCTCGGGAGCGATTGCCATCATGTGGAACATGCCCGTCTTCTGGCGTACGCTCAAAAAAACAAATACTTTCAAAAAGCATTAGCTTTACCCTTGTTAAATCATACACTCTAATTCATGATTGCTATTACGGGCGCCAACGGCCTGCTGGGAAGCTTTATTACAAAAAAATTAGTCGAGGAAAATCTTCCGGTGCTTGCTGTAATTCGTAAAAACAGCAATACGGATTCTTTGTCGGAGGTTAAAGAAAAAATCAATTTGCGGGAGGCCGATGTGCTTGATGTGCCCGCGCTCACCGATGCCTTTCACCAGGTGAAGGCCGTTATTCACACCGCCGCCATTGTGTCGTTCAATCCAAGACAAACCAGGCAGATGTTTAAAGTCAATGTGGAGGGAACTAAAAATGTAGTGAATGCCTGCCTGGTGCTGGAGATCCCAAGGTTGATCCATATCAGCTCGGTATCCGCACTGGGACGAATTCGGGGGGGCAACACCATTGACGAAGAAAGTAAATGGGCCAACAGTCCGCTGAATTCAGATTATGCCGAGTCAAAATACCTGGCTGAACTGGAGATCTATCGGGGCATGGAAGAGGGACTTTCGGTTTCAATCGTCAACCCATCGGTGATCCTGGCTCCGACCGACTGGGCAAAAAGCAGCGCTCAGATATTCCGTTATGTCTGGGATGAAAAACCGTTTTACTCGGAAGGCTCTCTCAACTATGTCGATGTACGCGATGTGGCTGAAATGGTCTTTCGGCTTTTTCAATCCAATGATCAAGGTCAAAAGTTTATTGCCAATGCAGGCATTTTGTCGATCAAGAATTTTTTCGAAGAAATCGGAAGGCGATTTGACAAGAAGGCCCCTTCGGTTAAAGTCTCCCGACCCTGGATAGGACTGGCGGCAAGGTGGGAAGAAATCAGGAGTTGGCTTGCCGGAACGGAGCCCTTGCTCACCCGTCAAACTGCCCGGATGGCGAAGGAAACTTTTTACTATACAAATCAACGCGCCAAAGAACATCTGGGGATGCACTTTCGGACGCTGGAAGAAACGCTGGATTGGTGTTGTACACAATACCTGCGGAGGTTACTATAAAGAAATCAGAACTACAATATTGCAACGAGTTTTTTATTGTGGGAATTTGCGTTCTAAAAAGAAGTACTTTTGTTTCATTGGAACCAATTTTTGCCCTACCTTAGATTAACCCTTTAGCGAATGGCTCACGAATTCAGGAAAAGAGAAGAGGAAGAGGAGTTGATCAGGCGGTTTGAGGAGAATCTCAGAAAAAATTCCAACGGTTTTTTTGATATCGATGCGTACGAAACGATCATCGACCATTACCTCGAAACAAGCAAATTCAAAAAAGCGCTGACGGCCGTCAATCAGGCGATGGATCAGTATCCTTTCTCCACGGAATTGATTCCGGTAAAGGCGCAAATACTTTCCAATCTGGAGGAGTACGACGAGGCCTTGCAGCTTCTTGAAAAGGCAAAAAGCCTTCACCCGACCGATATTGAAATTTACCTGTCCATCGGATCGATACTTTCACTCCAGGGCAAGTATGCGGAGTCGATTGAAGTGTATGAAGAGGTCCTGGGGATTGCCGATGAAGAACGTGATGAAATCTACTACAATATCGGACTTGCATATCAGAGCATAGAAAAGTACGAAGATGCGATTGAGGCGTACAAACAATCCATCGAAGTAAATATTTCACACGAAGGTTCGCTGTATGAACTCGCCTATTGCCTGGATGTGGTCGGCCAGTTGGAGGGCAGCCTGTCCTATTATAAGAAATTCATTGACGAAGATCCTTATTCGGCGGCAGCCTGGTACAATCTTGGGATTGTTTGTAACAAGCTAGAGCGTTACGAAGAAGCCATTGATGCCTACGAGTATGCCCTGGCTATCGATGAAAATTTTGCTTCGGCCCATTTTAATATGGGAAACACGTACATGAACCTGGAGCACTACACCAAGGCGTTGGATGCCTTCCGCAAAACGATTGAGATTGAAGGTCCGAGCCCCGAAGTGTATTGCTGTTTGGGCACCGCCTATGAGAACCTGGAACAATATGATCTGGGGCTGAAGTATTATCAAAAATCAACCAAGTTAGACCCTTTATACGATGAGGCTTGGTTTGGCGCAGGAAGTTGTTTGGAGAAACAAGAAAGATGGTATCAAGCCTTGCATTTCTTCAACAAGGCGGTAAAGCTTAACAGTCTGAACGCCGAATACTGGAAAGCAGCTGCTCATGCTGAATTTAAAATTGGAAACATCATCTCCAGCATCAGCGCCTATGAGGAGGCTAGTCACCTGGGTCCTGACGATAAAGAAATATGGATGAATTGGTCATTCATTTATTACGAACAAGGTGAGCATGACAAAGCCATTGACGTCTTGTTGCAGGGCATGAACCAAATTGCGGACGAACCTGAATTTTTTTACCGGATGACCGTTTACCTGATCGAGGCTGGCAAATTCAAGGAAGCCTTCAACTATCTGGAAAATGCTTTAATTTTGGACTTTGAAGGCCATACGGTCCTATTCGATTTTTTCCCCAAGGCCGAGACACAAAAGGCCCTCTACAAAATTATCGATCAATTTAGAAAAGAGAACCACGGATGAATTACATGTTAAATAACTTACCTGAGCGCACCATCAAGCCCAGGCAGATGGGGTTTACTATGGCCATGGACAAGGGGTTGAGCGTTCGCGAGGCGGAAGATTTTGTGAGCATGTGCGCCGACCATGTTGATATTGTGAAACTCGGATGGGCTACTTCTTATGTTACGCCGACATTAAAAGAAAAATTAAAAGTATATAAGGATGCGGGGATCCCTGCCTACTTTGGAGGAACCCTTTTTGAAGCCTTTATCATCCGGGATCAGTTTGACGACTATCGCAAGATTCTCGACAAATATGATATGTCCTTCGCGGAAGTGTCAGATGGATCCATCGACCTCGATCACGACAAAAAACTCGATTACATTGCCCAGCTATCGGAACAAGTAACGGTCCTTTCCGAAGTAGGTTCTAAAGATGCCGACAAGATCATTCCTCCCTACCTCTGGATCGAGCTGATGCAAAAGGAACTGGATGCAGGCGCGTGGAAGGTGATTGGAGAAGCGAGGGAGAGCGGAAATGTAGGCTTGTTCCGCTCTACCGGCGAAGTGCGCTCAGGATTGGTGCAGGAAATCCTCACTAAAATTCCTTTTGAAAAAATTATTTGGGAAGCTCCGCAAAAAGCGCAGCAAGTCTGGTTTATTAAATTGCTTGGGGCGAATGTCAACCTGGGAAACATCTCACCCAATGAAGTTGTTCCGCTGGAAACCATTCGCCTCGGTTTGCGCGGCGACACTTTCCTCCACTTCCTGGGCCTTGAACGTAAAAAAAATAATTCAGCCCCTCCCTTCCAGGCCGACTGATGCGACCGATCTCACAGAGACGGTTTGCCTCCGTTCCTGCCAGGGAAACAGGATATCACAGCGCTGCCATTTCTATGCGGCAAACAGAAGTTAATATTCCCCAATTTCTGGTCTTTGTTTTGGGCTGTTTTCCGGGCCTTTTGGGCTTTTCACTATTTTTAAGTTTTATTCTGGGACAATATCGCTTTCCTACCTTAGCTTTACTCTCTGGATTCACGATCGGATTCTTGAACCGGCTGTGGCCCTTGAGAAAGGTGATCACTTTCAGGTTTTGAAATCAAAATACGAATCATGGAAAAAAAATTTGGCTTGATCGGTCTTTCAGTTTCTCATTCATTTTCAAAAGCCTATTTTGACGAGAAGTTCTTTAGGGACGGCCTGCGGGATTATCACTATGATCTTTATCCTTTAGCCAGCGCCGATGAATTAAAAAAACTCCTGGCGGAAAACCCTGAACTATGCGGTTTGAACGTGACAATTCCGTATAAGGAAAAAGTCATTAAATTTCTCAATGATATTGATCCGGCCGCCAAACGGATCGGTGCCGTCAATGTGATCCGGATCAAAGATGGCAGACTGAAGGGATTCAACACAGACACGGATGCATTCCTGGAATCACTTGAAAAGTGGTTTCCCCATCCAGAAGGCTCTAAGGCCTTGATACTGGGAACCGGAGGTTCTTCCAAAGCGGTACAGGAGTCGCTCAAAAAGTTGAACATTAATTTTGAAGTAGTTTCCAGGGAAAAGGGCCGTGCCGATTACACCTATGAGAGCCTGGAAGCAAATCAAAACGTGATTCCAGAATCCCACCTGATCATTAATACGACACCGCTGGGCATGACCCCCGATACCAACTGCATGCCCCAGTTTGATTGTGAACTCCTTACGTCCAATCATTATGTTTACGATCTCATTTATAACCCGGCACGAACCTTGTTCCTTCAACGGGCTGAAATGAGGGGTTGCCACATCAAGAACGGACTGGAGATGCTTCACATTCAGGCGGAAAAGTCATGGGCTATCTGGAATAATTAATCGTTATCCTTGTTTGGTTAAAAACTTTTACCACTTTATCACGACTAACCAATCAGCGCTAACGAGTAACTTTCTGAATGGACTTCAAACTCACCAGTGATTATGAGCCTACTGGCGATCAGCCAAAAGCGATTGAACAATTGGTCAAGGGACTTGAGTCCGGCGAGGCGCACCAGACCTTGTTGGGTGTCACCGGCTCGGGTAAGACTTTTACCATTGCCAATGTCATCGAGCGCGTAAACCTGCCTACGATTGTCTTAAGTCACAATAAAACACTGGCAGCTCAGCTTTACGGAGAATTCAAACAGTTCTTTCCTGAGAATGCCGTTGAATATTTTATTTCTTACTACGATTACTATCAGCCTGAAGCATTTATTCCCTCTTCCAATCTTTATATCGAAAAAGACCTTTCCATCAATGAGGAAATTGAAAAACTTCGTCTCAGCGCGACCTCATCCTTATTAACAGGCAGAAGGGACGTCATTGTAGTAGCCTCTGTTTCCTGCATTTATGGGATTGGCAACCCTGAGGAATTTGGTAAGAATCGCATCCAATTGACAGTTGGGGAGATGATCCCCCGCAACCGCCTGTTGTTTGGACTGGTCGACATCCTGTACAACAGGACCGAAGTTGAATTCAAGCGTGGAACATTCCGGGTGAAGGGGGACACCGTGGACATTTTCCTGGCATACGCCGATTATGCGGTGCGCATATATTTCCTGGGCGATGAAATCGAAGCGATCCAGTTGATCGATCCAGTCAACGGAAAAAAAATATCGGACGAGAAAATGGCAGTCATTTTTCCCGCCAATCTTTTTGTGACAGGTAAAGATCTTTTAAACCTCGCAATCCGGGAAATTCAGGATGATATGGTACTCCAAGTGCAAATGTTTGAGCAGGAAAAAAAACACCTGGAGGCTAAACGATTAAAGGAACGAACCGAGTTTGATCTTGAAATGATGCGGGAACTGGGTTACTGTTCAGGGATAGAGAACTACTCGCGCTACTTTGACCGGAGAAAACCCGGAGCGCGCCCCTTCTGTCTTCTCGATTATTTCCCGGCTGACTACCTGCTGATTATTGATGAAAGTCACGTAACCGTGCCTCAAGTACGAGCCATGTGGGGTGGCGACCGTTCCCGGAAAGTCAATCTGGTGGATTATGGATTCCGACTTCCTTCGGCATTGGATAACCGCCCCTTGACATTCAATGAATTTGAATCCATTATGAACCAGGTAATTTACGTGAGCGCTACCCCCAGCGAATATGAACTTAGAAAATCGGAAGGAGTAGTCGTTGAGCAACTTATCCGCCCGACCGGTTTACTCGATCCCGTCATTGACGTCCGGCCGAGCAGGAACCAGATCGATGATTTACTGGAAGAGATCGATGAGCGCGCAAAGAAGAAGGAGCGTGTCCTGGTTACGACCCTCACGAAACGCATGGCCGA
>JBGPGZ010000050.1:0-14584 GCA_041484175.1 Cyclobacteriaceae bacterium
GATAATGTCCGCTTCGCCGCCCGGGTAGCGCTTGATAATACTCTCCAGCTTGACAGAGGATCCGAGCTTTGCAATGTTGGCAACGTGGTTGAAGTATATGCCAAAGGGGATGTCCCGGGTTTCGGCATCTTCCAGCAACTGGCGGTAACGCGGTTCAAAAATATGAAGGGGAACCAGCTCCCCCGGTAAGGGGAAGATGGAGAGGGGAAACATCGGAATTTTTACAAGTTCTTCCACGATGAGTTATGCCAAAGGTAGGGAAAGTTATGCTAAGTAAAGTTCAATACGTAATGTGGCTTCACATCAAATCGTTCAGTCAGGAATTTTTCCCCTGGCAAAAAAGCGAGGTTAATGATAAATGAAAACCCCGCTATCTCACCATGAAGTTGTTGAATCATCGCTGCGGCAGCGGCCGACGTTCCTCCTGTGGCGAGTAAGTCGTCATGAACCAATACGCGCCATCCCTTTCTGATTGCATCAGAATGCATCTCGATTGTGGCTGTGCCGTATTCCAATGAATAATCCTGGTGTATCTTCTTATACGGAAGTCTACCGGATTTCCGCACGGGAATAAACGGTATACCCAACTCCTGGGCGATCAATGTCCCGAAAATAAAACCCCGCGCTTCCACGGCCGCCAACGCATCGATACGCTGGTCCCTGTAATGACCGGCTACTAACTCCACGACTTGCCTCCGTGCCAGAGGATTACCCAACAAAGGGGTTATGTCCTGGAAAATAATTCCGGGCTTGGGGAAATTGGGTACTGCACGTATCAAAGATTTAAGCGCTTGTGCTATCGCCATAATGGCAAAATAGGTAAATTCAGGTTGAATAAACCAAGATATCCATGAAAACCATTACCCGCATGCTGGCGGATGAAGTCTTCGAAGCTGTCAACGACAACGGCAACAAAGTAATGATCGATTCGCGCAAGGTCGAAGAACGTCAGAGTCAGTCCCCCACGGAGTTGTTGCTGTCCGCCCTGTCCGCTTGCGCATCGGTGGATGTTGTGCTGATGCTTAAAAAAAGGAAAAAGACGGTCAAAGATTTGGTGATTGAAACGACCGGCACGCGAAGAGAAGATGCTCCCCGGTTCTTTACCGCCATCCATTGTCATTTTATTCTTACGTCGCCGGATGCAAACGAAGAAGAGCTGAGCAAAACCGTCCAGCTGGCACTTGAGAAATATTGCTCTGTCGCCTCCAGCATGAAATCAAAAACCACTTTTTCAGTAGCTATAAAAAAAACGTAACCGTTGAAGGCAACGGGGCGCACATAAAATCAATTCAACAATTGGCCGTTTAAGATCACTTTGTCAACGAGACTGCTTCCGAAACTGTATGGCATAAAGGCCAACGAGGACATGGGTTTCGTAATCAATACATTTGCCACTTTTCCTTTTGTAATGCTTCCATGGGTCTCCAAAAGTTCCAATGCATAAGCCGTGTTGATGGTCGCCGCGTTGATCGCTTCTTCCGGTGTCATCCGCATGTTAATGCAAGCCAAAGAAACCATGAGCGGCATATTTCCGGAAGGTGCGCTTCCCGGATTATAATCGGAAGCAATCGCTAACGGCAGCCCGGCGGTCATCATTTTTCGCGCCGGTGGGAAAGACAGATTGAGAAAAAAGGCAGCCCCGGGCAACGCCGTTGGCATCGTGGACGTTCCTTTCAGGATTTCAATTTCTTCCTGACCGATGTCTTCCAGATGATCCACACTGATGGCTCCCGTCTTCACCCCTACCTGTACCCCACCCGACCGGTGCAATTGGTTGGCGTGGATCCGCGGTCTCATTCCAAATTTTTTCCCACGTTCAACAATGCGTTCCGTCTCGTTCGGACTAAAAAATCCTTGCTCGCAAAAGACATCGATATAGTCGGCCAACTTTTCCCTGGCTACGGCCGGTATCATTTCCTCCATGACCAGGGTGATATAATTTTCCTTTGTCATTTCTCCTGGTACTGCATGGGCGCCCAAAAAAGTAGTTTTTACGGTCAACCCGGTTTCCCGTCCTATTCTTTTAGCCACTCGCAGCATTTTGAGTTCGTCCTTTAGGGTAAGTCCATATCCGCTTTTGATTTCTACTGCACCGGTGCCTGACCGGATAATTTCATGAGCGCGCTTTACCGATCGATCAAATAATTCTTCCTCAGAAATGGCCTGCAGTTTTTTTGCTGAATTGAGAATTCCTCCTCCCATGGCGGCGATCTCTTGATACGTCGCGCCCTTGATCTTCATCACCATCTCCTCCTCCCTACTATTCGCAAAAATCAGGTGCGTATGAGAATCGACAAAGCTGGGGAGCACAAAGCAACCGGAAGCATCGATGATCCGGACAGCCATCATCGACCGAAGTTGGTCCATAGTCCCGTAATGCATTATCCGTCCATCATTGATATACAGAAAAGCATTGTCAATAACAGGAAGATGGGCCATATCCGCGCCGGCGATAAAACGGGGTGTTGACTCCCTCACCTGAACAAGGCCTTTAATATTAATAATTAGAAGATCTGGCATTGAAATGAAAATCGAATATAAAGCAAAAAAGAACTCTCCCGAGCTCTTTAATTCAAGGCTTACAATTCATCCATCTATTCTATTTCCCGAATGACTCTACCTTGTAATCCAGGTTAGTTCCGAAGATCGGAAAGGTAATCTTGAACATCGCATAAAACGTCCTTCCCTGTAAACTCGGACGGTAGCCAATTTCACCACCATAGGCCCAACCGAATTGGCGATTAAATTTTCCATCGATCCCGGCCCGCAATCCCAGCGGTGCCATTTTGAGCACTTTCGTAGCGTAATTTTCGGTGACCTTTGTCAGCGGATCGGTGTAAGTAACCGGGTCCACTTTCAAGGATGGTGCATACTGGATATCAAAAAATAAGGTGAGCATGCCGTCGTCCACACCTTCGTCGTATTTGTCAAAGCTCACAGCCACATTCCTGAACCAGGAAATAGAAGCGCCGGCATAAATGCTGGTCGAATAGATATTTCCAAAAACATTAAAATCCTGGGTCTGACCGCTCGCATCCGTGTAAGTCACCGGCAAGCCTACGCCCTCTGAATTGATCAGCTCGGCGTTGGTGTGCCCTTGTTTTCTGAGCGCCCTGTTCAAATCGGTCGTGCTGTTCCACAGGATCGCACCCAGGCGGGCACCATAAATTTTCCTCACTTTGCAGGGAACTTCGGCGTGCAACGGTACGCGTGACGCCCAGCGATTCCCCTTGTAGCTGGCCTTGTACAATACCATGGTCGTTTTTCCGTCTTCCTCAACGTCTTTGAAGTGATAGGTTGCTCCCAACTCGTAATAATTATAGATCTGCGGTTTTACTTTCATTCCCGGGCCGCTGTTGCGAAGGGCCAAATCACGGCTGAAATCAAAAAAACTGCTGGTATAGGTCTTTCTGAAATGGGCTTTAAAGTCCATCTTGTCTTTATAGTAATAACTGGCCTCGGCTCCAAATCCTGCATTGACATTGGTAGAAAATACATCCCCATAAAAGGGCTGAAGGCCGATAAAAAGCTTGTTGATTGAATAAGGCTCGTCATACAGCTCTTCATAAGTCACGGCCGTCTTGTCCTTGCGCTCGCCCTGGGCGAAGACAATTCCCGTCACCATAACGCCGAGAAAACCGGTAAAAAATGCTTTTGCCTTCATATGTTATTCCTTCCCAAGATCAAAAATAAGAAAAAGACCGCGATTTATTTTTCTATGAGACCCATTTGCGATTCCAACTCCTCAATGCGAGCGATGTATTCTTTCTCTTTTCGCTGCATCTCTTCCTGGGTAGCCGAGAGCTCTTCCATGTTTTGGCGCATTTCCTCTTCCTGTGATTTCATTTCTTCCGCCTGTTGCTGGGTGCGCTCCAGCAATATACGGGTGCTTCCGTTGGTTTTGACAGAGGAGATCGTGGAAGCAATTGTTTCCGCCAACTTCTCTACTAATTCAATTTCAAAATCCTGGTAAAGATTAAACGACGCTAGCTCCAATACGCCCAATATTTTTTCGTTCACCTTTAAAGGGACCATCAGGCAGCTATTAGCATTTTCTCCACCCAGGCCGGAAGTTATACGCAGGTAATCTTGCGGGATCTCCCGAAGGTGAACCTTTTCTTTTTCCAAAAAACACTGGCCAACAAGCCCCTGGCCGATATCCAGACGTTTTGTTAAGAACTTTTTCCGCTCAAAGGCGTAACACGCTACCAATTCAAGGTATTCACTCTGTGAGTCGTCGTCATTGAGGATGAATAAGCCAGCCTGGTTGCTCTTCGTATACTTTACAACAAACTTGACAATGCTGTCATATAAATCAGAAGAGGTAGTCGTGGTGGACCGGAGAATCTCTCCAATTTGTGCCAGCCCGCCGGTGGTCCAATTTCTCCGCTGATCTTCTTCCGCGTTCATCTTCAACTTATCGCGCATAGTGACCAGCGTCCTGCTCAGTTCATCGTCTTTTCCAGACTGTAGTTTGATGGAATAATTTCCCGTCGCCATGGCCTCAATAAAATTGGAAAGCGTTTCTACCCGGCTTGTTTCTTCCTCCAATTGTTGCTTTACGCCGAGCGCCGCATCCTGACTGCGTTTGTCACGGCGGTAGTTCCAGGCCGTGATACCTGCAAACACTGCCAGGGTGACAATGATGGCTAACCAGGACGCAACGTCCAGGAGTGCCAACTGATTTGTGGCCTGTTGCGCAAAATGACTTTCTACATGCTGGATTTCACTGATCGATTTGCCAAAATCCACTTCCATTGTTTTTCCTTTCAGGGATTCCAGCGTGCGATCAACTTCCACCCAGGCCAACTTGATCAGTATGCGCGCTGCTTCGGAGCCATTGACCAATTTTCCGAACTCAACATCTTTTCCTTCATAGAGGTTTTGCAAAACGGTCCTTACCCCTTCCACTGGCATCCTCACTTCTTTATCCAGAACCGCTTGGTCAGACCCGGAAGGAAGGTTTTTGTAATTGGTTTTTGCATTTAAAACCGGAATATTCAGCGCTTCGTGCAGCGCACTGAGTTGTTGAACCTTATTTTCATAGCCTTGACGGACGAATACCGTAAAAACGACCAAGCCGGTCACCGCCAGGCCGGTTAAAGCCAACAGGAATGCATGCTTGCGCAAAGATTGTGTCATAATTTTTCCCAGTTAATGATCTTAAAGTCCGAAAATTAGAGAAAAGAACACTGACCGGACTTACAGTGTAAGAATTTCGAAGAAAAGGAAAGTAATTTCAGCCCTGCCCGGCCGATGGCCCTATTTTATGTCCACCAACACCAGCTCGCCCGATCGAAATGATATAAAGGGAACCCGTTGGTTGTCGCGGCTATTTCTGTAGTCGTAGGCAGGTTTGTAAGGCTGCGGAGTCTCATTTTCCTGTGCTAGGCCGGATTGAAAATAAACCCCGTATCGCTGTAATGCCTGCCCCACAAATTGCATGAAATTATAACCCAGGTGGGCATAGCCGGAGGGGATCACACCGTGTTTCCGGAAATATTTTCTTTTGAAATCGGTGTAAACGCGGTCATGAGCCGGCGTGAAATTGGGGGCTTCCAACATGATTTGGAGGCGGTCGTAAATCGTATAATCAACGGAGGAGATCTCCTCGGCTATCCAATTCTCATTCCCGACAATCAGGATAGAGTCACCGCGGGTTTCCACGGCACTGATTGCTTTAGAGTAAATAACCGGGTTGTCGGAGGCAACAAAGATGCTCCCAATGCTGTCCAGCTTTAAGGTAAACTGCGTCGGGTTCTTAAATTCGTCATGTTCGGTGGGGGTGGCAAGCGCTTCGAAAATCTTTCCCGACGTCTCTTTTCTTATTTCTTCAACCCACACAATCTTAATTCCCAGTTCAATGGCTTTCCTAATAAAGCTGAACGCCTTCACCGAATCTTTTGGGTTGTCGCCATAATAGACCATGCAATTCTTGTTTTTTACCCTGGACCCGATCATTTCAGCCGACTTGGTACCCAGGGTTTCATGGGTGGGCTGATACAGCAAGGCAAAAGGATTCTCGCCCAGAAATTCGGAATTATTGGTTACCGGATTGATCACATTGATTTTGTTTTTCTCTGAAAAATCCAGTACCGGTTTGGACTCCTCCTGGAACAACGGGCCTACCAGCAAGTCACTCGACTTTAGTTCTTCGATTTCGAGCAGCTTTTTTGTTACCTCAGCGCTCCGCTCGGTATCGTAGGCATAGAGGTCAATATGCGTACCTTGTTTTCCCAGCGTATCCACGGCCATTTTCATCCCTTCATATAAATCCAGCACAAACTGGTTTCTCTTTTTCATGGGAGACGGGTCCAGCGTGCCGGATAGAAATGGAAGAAGAAGGGAAACGGCATACCTTTCCTTTTTCCGTGAAATCAGGGCATGATCCGTGATAAAGTCTTCTCTTTTGAACCCGAATTTTAAAATGAGCGAATCAAACATCGGCATGTCCTGCTCGGGCAAAGGCTGCAAGGAAATTGCCTTTACCAGCGCCCGCCCCGCCTCCACATCGTCGGGATATTCTTCCATTACCATTTTAAGGGTCTCCGCATCCGTGATTTGCTCCAGGTAATGACGCTTCATGGCTGGTATATCATCGGCAACGGATTGGGTCTTTATCCCCTTCAGGATCAATAATCCCTGAAAGTATTCACGCTGATCAAAATAAACCTTGGCGAGAAGGTAGTTGACTTCATCGATCTGCTCCCAGGCGGGATACAATTTCCTTATTTGCAAAAAAATGTCTTTGGCTACCGTGGCAAAACCTGATTTGTAGGCGCTCAGTCCATAATAATAAGAGGCATATTCCGGGTAAGGATTTTCCTGGTCATACGCGATCAAGGGCTTGAAGGCCTCCATGGCACGCGTGTATTCCCCCGTTGCGAACAATTCCTTTGCTTCCCTGTATTTGCTTCTGAAATCCTGGCAAAAGGAAGAAGTTGACAGCAAGATCAAACATAAGCAGAAAGCCATGCCATGGCCTCCATGGCGAGATAAAAGGTATCTAAAATCGATTTTCAATCTTCCTATACTCAAATTGGATAGTACGGTCCTTACTCCCATTCGATGGTTGCCGGTGGTTTGGAACTGATGTCATACACCACCCGATTTACTCCTTTTATTTTATTGATAATATCAGAAGAAATCTCACTCAAGAACGAGAAGGGCAGGTGAGCCCAGTCGGCAGTCATGCCGTCTACACTGATGACCGCGCGCAAGGCAACAACCCTCTCATAGGTTCGCTCGTCCCCCATCACGCCGACGGCCTGCACAGGCAACAGCATCGCGCCAGCCTGCCACACGGTATCGTATAAGGTATGGTCTTTCAACCCTTGGATAAAGATATGGTCCACTTCCTGCAGGATGCGTACTTTTTCCGCGGTGATGTCCCCCAGAATTCGAATGCCCAACCCGGGGCCCGGAAACGGGTGCCGCCCCAGGATCGATGGATCTATGTTTAGTGTCTTACCCACCAGTCTGACTTCATCTTTAAATAATGTGTTCAAAGGCTCCACGACCTTTAGTTTCATTTTATCCGGCAACCCGCCCACGTTGTGGTGCGATTTGATGGTCTGCGAGGGACCGTTAACAGAGACTGATTCTATCACATCCGGATAGATTGTTCCCTGGCCAAGCCACCTGACGTCCGTGATTTTGTGGGCTTCCTCGTCAAAGACCTCAATAAATGTTTTGCCAATGGCCTTGCGTTTGGCTTCGGGTTCTGTCAATCCTTTCAACGCAGCATAGAACTTATTTTTGGCATCGATTCCTTTGATATTTAACCCCATTCCCTGATAGGACACCAGCACCTGCTTAAATTCATCCTTGCGCAGCAGGCCATTGTCGACAAAGATGCAGTAAAGATTCTTGCCAATGGCTTTATGGATCAGCGTAGCGGCCACGGTGGAGTCGACTCCCCCGGAGAGTGCCATTACTACCTTGTCATTTCCCAGTTTCTTCAGGAGTCCTTGCACGGTTGATTCAACAAACTGATCCGGCGTCCAATCCTGCAGGCAGCCGCAAATGTGGACTACGAAATTGCGGAGGAGATTTTTCCCTTCGACGGTATGCGTTACCTCCGGGTGAAATTGGATACCAAAAAGCGGCTGGCCTTTTTTCCGGAAGGCGGCAATTTTCACGGATGCCGTGCTGGCTATCACGTCAAATGCATCCGATAGGGAAACGATCGTATCCGCATGGGACATCCATACCTGGGAGTCAATCGAGATTTCCTTCAGGAGTTCATTGTGGTGATCGACGGTGGTGAGTTTTGCGCGTCCATATTCACGGTTTTGCGATGGCATAACGCTTCCACCCGTTTTATGAGCAATGAGTTGGGCGCCGTAGCAAACCCCAAGGACAGGAACATTCACAAATAGCGATAAATCGACTTCCGGCGCGCCGGCATCGCGCACGGAACACGGACTTCCGGAAAGGATCACCCCCTTTAACTCGGGTGTAATGTCGGGGACTCTGTTATAGGGATGAATTTCGCAGTAAACATTCAGTTCCCGGACCCTGCGGGCGATCAGCTGGGTGTATTGAGAACCAAAATCAAGAATTAGGATATACTCCGCCATTCGCAAAAATAACCCGGATTTGTGAATTGAGGCTTAGTAATTTCAAATTAGCTAAAATAGTTCTGGATGTGGAATGGATTCATCTGATAATCAGGATTTTTCAGCAGCGGAAGACCTGCCGGTGCCCGCAATCTCACCAATCAATGACAACAATTCCGAGTTGAATGCCAACGTTGCTGAAGTTGGAATATCCCGCGTCAGTGCTTTTGGTTGAAGCATAGTCATAGTGGACGGCGGCAAGGGCACCCCAGGAACCATGTTCGGTGAACCGGATCAGCACTCCCGCCTCCGGCCTCAGGAGTACGCCCCATTTCTTGTCATCGGCCGAGTAGACATTGTAATACATGGCAAAATCATTATAGGACGCACCCAAACCAAGACCGGCATAGGGCCTGATTTTTTCCCCCGGCCGGAAGTAGTAGCCCCCGCTTAACGTAAGGCCGTAAGAATACACATATTTAAAAAAGTCCGTCGTGAGTGCGCCACCCGAGGTAGGGTACGTTTGTCTTGGAGAATAATCTTCATAGGCAGCCCAACTGAAATCTCCGCCCATGACAAACTGTTCGTTCATGAATTGCCGTATGCTTGCGCGCATCCCTCTCGAACTATTTTTTTTCACATAGCTTGTATTCGATAACGGGATGTTGTTGTCCCAGCCAATGGAGAACAGCTTATCATAGCTTTGGGCCAGGCCTGTTTCAGTTCCAACGACCAAGACCAAAAGAAAAACTCTTTTCATTGGGCCAATTATTTTTTCAAATAGGGAGATTGAATGAAAGACTGATCGACCGCCTCCACCGATTTCTTGTAAGGATCGACCGAAATGTAGACATCGCCCATATAGGAAATCCAGACTACTTTCAGCTTGTTTTGAGCATCCTTTTGTTTCAAATCAAAGATTTCTATGACCAGCACTGCAGAACTGTAGGAGTAAGTACTGACACTGGGATAACCATAATATCCGTAATAACCGTAATAGGACGGATAATAATATCCCGGATAACCGTAATACCCCGGATAACCGCTGTAGGAAACTGACTGAAAGACTTGATAATCTTCCACCAAGAAGACCGCGACTCCCAGATCAGGGTTTTGTGTTTTTTTAACAAGCGAGTAGCCTGCCATATCAAGTCGGCTCTTTACTTCTCTTGAAACCTGACTTGCATAATCGCCGGTAATCAAGGTGTCTGTCGGATCGGAGTTTGAGATCTTTCCAAGCGTATCGAGCTGCAGGATGTAGGTGGCATAACTACTAAAGTCTGCCGTATTGTCAACGCTCGTTTCGACGACCATGTCTTTTACGAGTTCGGCAAGCTTTGGCTTCGGCTGACAGGCCATCAGCCCGACCAGTAAGGCGAAATAAAATAGCTTTCGCGACATCTTTCTTTGAACGAAAAATCGAGCGATAAAATTGCAAAAAAGTGATTTATTTTCCCGGCACTCTAATTATCGATTCCGAAGCAATACTCCTTCAAGTAATCTCCCGCATCATCTTCCCCTGCATAGAAGGCTTTGGTCAGGCAACTGCACCCTTCTTTTTCTCTTTTTAATTCCACCAGTGCGATCCCTTTGTAGAAAAGGGCGGTCGTATTGTTGGGCTCAACTCTTAATGCAACATTTAGATATTTAAGGGCGAGATCAAATTCATCTTCCTGTAAACAAAAGGATCCTGCATACAGGTATGCGGGCATAAAGGTGACGTCAAGCTCAATGGCTTTGTTCAGACTAAGCAACGCGCTGTCGGCCTGGCCCAGATAGTAATGCGCTGAGCCCAGGTACATTTCGGTTTCCGGATCATCGCGAATCGCCTTTGCATTCAAAAGATCTCTTTTTGCCAAAGGGTAGTCACCTTTTTCAATATAGATTGATGCACGCCATTTTAGCAAATCGGGATTGGAGGGTTGTATTTTGAGAACTTCGTTAAGATCAAGGAGTTCAGGCTCCGAATCCCGTTTTTCTTTATGAACAAAAGCACGCAGTAACCTTGCCTGGTACATTTCAGGAAACTCCGGTATGACGATATCGAGGTCTTTTAATGCAGCATCAAAGTCATTAAGGCTGTAATAACAAACTGCCCTCTTATAGACCGCCGGATAGACTGACTTGTCTTTCAGCTTCGAATCGTCGATAACCTTTGAGTAAAGTTTTAATGCACCTTCAAAGTCCTTGCGGTTGAGGAGGGTGTCCCCCTCGGTTTCCCATGCTTTCCATTTTTCATTTTGTGAACGGGCCGTTAACCCCGCGAGCAAAAAGAAGAACAATATGATGTTCCTGACTGGCATCTTGACTTATAAACGATACAATGAAATTTGAGTTTGCCGTTAGGCCAACATCTCAATGGAAATCAACAGCAAACATACCGTTTTGTCTGCGGCCCCATTTAATTGGCCAACGCTTTATTCCGATCGCGCTTCCGGTCGTTTTCGTTCAGGTAAATCTTTCTTAACCGGATCGATTTGGGGGTCACTTCCACATATTCATCTGACTGGATGTATTCCAATGCCTCCTCGAGTGAAAACCGGACGGCCGGGGCAATGCGCATCTTTTCATCCGCACCGGAGGCACGCATGTTGGTTAATTTCTTGGTCTTTGTCACGTTTACCACCAGGTCGCCCCCGCGGCTGTGTTCACCAATGACCTGACCTTCGTACACGGGATCGCTGGGGTCGATAAAGAATTTTCCGCGGTCCTGAAGATTATGCAAACTGTAAGGAATGGCTTCACCTTGCTCCATGCTGATCAGCGAACCAGCGGTTCTGCCCGCAATATCGCCTTTGTATGGTTGATATTCCTTAAAGCGGTGAGTTACGACAGCTTCCCCGGCGGTTACGTTCATCAAATAGCTTCTTAAGCCGATGATCCCTCGGGCGGGCATCATGAACTTCAGGATCATGCGATCGCCTTTGGGCTCCATGTTGGTCATCTCACCCCTGCGCATCGACACCGTTTCAATGGCCTTGCCCGAAACGTCCTCCGGTAAATCGATCGTAAGTTCTTCAATTGGTTCACACTTCTCTCCATCGATTTGCTTGAAGATCACTTGCGGTTGGCCGATCTGAAGTTCGTAACCCTCACGGCGCATGGTTTCGATCAATATCGACAAGTGAAGCACGCCTCTGCCGTAGACAATAAAACTATCCGCGGAACCGGTTTCACCCATGCGCATGGCAAGATTTTTTTCAAGCTCTTTGTCCAGCCTTTCCTTGATATGACGGGAAGTGACATATTTTCCTTCCTTGCCATAAAAAGGCGAATTGTTGATGGTGAAAAGCATGCTCATGGTAGGCTCATCGATGGCGATCGATTTCAGGGCCTCGGGCTTTTCAATATCAGAGACCGTATCGCCGATTTCAAAACCTTCTATTCCGACGATGGCGCAGATTTCTCCGGCCTTCACTTCTTCCACTTTCTTTTTTTCAAAACCCTCAAATACATACACTTCCTTGATCCGGGTCTTGATGACTCCGCCGCCATCCCGCTTTACCAACGCTACAGGCTGGCCGGTTTTGATCGAGCCGCGCTGAATTCTTCCAATGGCTACCCTGCCTATATAGGATGAGTACTCCAGCGAGGTGATCAGCAGCTGCGTAGGCCCCACTTCGATTTTGGGCGCAGGGATGAACTCAATAACCCCTTCCAGTAAAGCCGTAATGTCCGTTGTTGGTTTTTTCCAATCTGTACTCATCCAGCCTTGTTTGGCCGATCCATAAAATGTAGGGAAGTTGAGTTGGTCTTCCGTCGCATCCAAGGCAAACATAAGATCGAACACAGCTTCATGAACTTCATCCGGCGTGCAATTTTTCTTGTCGACCTTGTTGACAACCACAATGGGCTTTAAGCCAAGCTGCAGCGCCTTCTGCAAGACAAAACGCGTCTGCGGCATGGGGCCCTCAAAGGCATCCACCAGCAACAAGCATCCGTCGGCCATATTCAGCACACGCTCAACCTCTCCGCCGAAGTCGCTGTGCCCGGGAGTATCGATCACATTAATTTTATAGTCTTTATAATGTACAGACACATTCTTTGCCAAAATCGTGATACCACGCTCCCGCTCAAGGTCATTGCTGTCCATAATGAGTTCACCCGGATGTTCGTGGGCTTTGAAAAGATGTCCGGCATGCAACAGCTTATCCACCAGGGTGGTCTTGCCGTGGTCAACGTGCGCAATAATTGCGATATTCCTGATTTTTTGAGCGTCCATACCCCTTTTTCCCTTTCCGAATTCTGATTTAAGGCCGCAAAGATACTCTTAATTTGAAGATTAGTTGATCGTAAGAATTGAAAATATTGAGGAATAAGTGCCCGGCTAATTTCGAAATCGCAAAAAGGTGCCCATCGGCAAATCCCGTCCGTTACTTGATTTAAGATAGAATTCTCCGTATTCCGGATCGCGCATATCAAAATGTGTCTTGGCCACATTCAGTCCAACGATGGCCGACAGACCCACCGCATACATCGAAAGAATAAAAAAAGAGTTTCTCTTTTCGAGCAGTTGGCTGCTGAGGTAGACCAACTCATTGAGTTTTTCCTGCAGGGTCCATTTCTCCCCTTCCGGTCCCCGCCCGTACGGGGGTGGGTCCATGATCAGGCCATTGTATTTGTTGCCGCGTTTTACTTCACGTTTGACATACTTCAAAGCATCTTCATAAACCCAGCGAATATCGCTGAGACCGTTGATAAGCATATTCTGATTGGCCCAGTTCAACCCGGGGCGCGAGGCGTCTACATGCAATACATCCGCACCAGCATACCGGGCCACCACAGAAGCGGCCCCGGTGTAGGCAAAAAGGTTTAGCACCTTTGGTTTTTCAATCCCCCAACTACGGATCGCGTCGTAAATAAAATTCCAGTTTTCGCCCTGTTCAGGAAAAATTCCGACATGGCCAAAACCCGTAAGAGCCAGGCGGAGCGCCAAATGGAGATCATGATAGTTGTAATTGATTTGCCAACTTTCAGGCATGCCGGCGTTTCTCTTCCAACCTCCTTTCACTTCCTCAGTTACCCGGAAGTGATCGGATTGCTCACGTGCGAAACGGGCAGTCGCCAATTTTTTCCATTCCTGATCGGATAATACCTTTTGCCAGAGCGCCTGTGGCTCCGGCCGGATCAGCACGTACTTTCCAAAGCGCTCCAGTTTTTCAAAGTCCCCCGAGTCGATCAGCTCATAATCTTTCCAATCTTTCGGATGCAACAACTCCATTTGGTAAATATAAGTAAAGTTCGATGTCCAAAGCCCAAAGTCCGAGTGTCCAATGTTTAAAGTTCGATGATCAAAGTTTCAGGTTCCAGTTTCAAAGTTCCACGTCCTGGTTTCTCCGTGCATTGGATAGTTGTCATTAGAATCGGGAATCTCTACATTCGTGATTCAAGGCAGTTCACAGAGCGCGGCCCGTTCAAAGCCCCGTGAGGGGCGACGTGTTTGTCAAAAAAATTATCATTCAACGTTCCAAGCTCCATTAGTGGCGACCTGTTTGTAGAAACAAATATCATTCAATGCTTAAAGCCCCGTTAGGGGCGACCTGTTTGTAGAAACAAATATCATTCAACGTTTAAAGCCCCGTTAGGGGCGACCTGTTTGTAGAATGAAACCCGGAACAGTTATTACAAGCACACAAAATCCGAAGATCAAGAGTCTGTTATCTTTGGAGAAGCCGAGAGAACGACGAAAACAGCAGCTCTTTATCATTGAGGGTAAAAAAGAAATTGGCATGGCGTTGAAAGCCGGCTATAAGATTGGCAATCTGTTTTATTGTGTGGATCTTTTCCCTGAAACGGATTTGAAATCGTTGCATGTTGAAGATAAGTTTCTTGTTCCGGTGACCCGGGAAGTATTTGAGAAAATCGCCGTGCGCGAAAATTCGGGCGGGGTTATCGCGGTGGCCGAAATGAAAGTCCACCGGCTCGATCATATCAGGCTAAGCCATGTGCCACTATTGCTGATACTGGAGTCGGTTGAAAAGCCGGGGAATCTGGGGGCCATTCTTCGAACGGCCGATGCTGCC
>JBGPGZ010000051.1:0-14555 GCA_041484175.1 Cyclobacteriaceae bacterium
GATCCGGCCACGATGCCCAGGTTATGACCTGTAAAGGTTGACATGTCCAGTGTTGCCCCCCCTTGAATGGTTGTACTGGAAGCATTTATATTATTGATATCGACCGTCACCGTAAAGCCATTCAGAATCACAACCTGATCGCCAGGGAGCGGAGGTTGAACAAGTGGATTAACCAATGTTGTGCCGGAAGGATCCAGGGTCCATATATTGTAGTCAGACCAAATGCCACTTTGGTAAGAATACCAGGTAGACGGGTAGGCGGTTGAAGTTCCTATGGTATAATAATAAACACCGGTTCCCAACGACTGTGCACTCGTAGGAGAAGTGAAAAAGCCCGCGCCGGGGGCCGTGCCGGTTACAGTTATCCAGGTTCCTGTTGCGGTATTCAAATACCATCCTGTTGAATAGTTTGCCAGCACATCGCCCAGGGCAACATCGGTGCCGGAATTGTAGTAAAAGTCGGCGGTAGAGAATGTGGTGGCAAGGGCATTGCCTGCAACGGTAAGGCGGAAGGTCCGCCTTAACTGGCCCTGATTACTGGGATTGATAATGGCCTTTACAGCAAGGGTGGCATTATTAGTCGGGGCAGTAGACATGCCTGCTCCGCCGGCCGCGGTCAGGTCCAGCGGAGCATACCCGCCGGTTGCGGTTCCAATAGGAAAAAAGAATTGCCATGCGGCAACGGTATTGTTATTGACGCGGATCAGTTGGCTGTTGGTTGCGCTGCTTTCATCCAATTGGACATAACGAACGTTGCTGTTTCCTGCAATGCTTGCGGCGCTACCAAGGGTGATATTCGAAGTTGAATTGACAATCAGAAGCCCGTTAGCGGAGTAAGTGAGTACTCCATTGATCAGTATGTTACTGGTAACACTGACATTATTTGATCCGGTCGTGTTCATCGTAAGATTTCTGAACGTAAATGTCGCCCCGGCTCCGCTGATGGTCTGGCCTGCACCCGTAAATGAGAGTGTTTGATTGGTTGCAGCTCCGGCTGTCAGATTAAAGACATTGGCGTTGGATAAGTTTCCTGCGAGAAGAATGGAATGTGCGGTTGCTCCGGTAGCGCCCGATTGAAGCGTTCCGCCTGCATTGATTGTAATATTTCCTGAAACAGTAAGGGTTGTCCCGACTGCTCCGTTTCCAAATGTTAAGGTACCGCCGCCGCCATCATCAATGACAAGACCGGCAATGGTTACAGCAACTGGTAGTCCCGAGCGATAAGTAACAGCGTTACCGTTCCCGATCATAACGGTATTACCCGCGCCGGGTGTGCAAAGGCAGGCCGCACCAGCATGGCTAATCGTCGACCATTCACTTACGGCGTCATCCCAGTTACCGCTGCCAGCATTCCTGCTGTAGATGTTTTGACTTGCCGCATCGTGTGAAAAGGCAAGCGTGCAGAAAGCGAACGCCAAGAATGCAAGGATTCGTGAATAGCAATTTTGTATGCGTTGGCTCATGATCAAATAAGGTTTAGGCTAAACAGCCTGTTAGTACTTTTCATAAGCAAAAACCTATCAACGTTTGGACGGATTTGAAAATATTGCTGTTGGTGGGCTTGGGGTAAGGTTTGCAATGATGTTGTCCGAAAACAGCTCAGCATAAAATCCGGGAATGACCCGGAAATTCCCAATTCCAGAGACGCACCGGACCGCACAACTGTCTGCAATGGTCCTCGTAAACAATTATGATCAAAATGCATCGGTTTGGTCTTCGATTAGTTAGTTGTTAAACTGATAAACCGGTATTCGGCCAATAAGCCCTAAAATAAGGCTAAAATTAAGAAAATTTATGCTATGGGCAGAATCTCAGTTACTCTCCTTTATTCTCGCATAAGGATACCAATAGAATACCGAATTACGGGTAATTGTAACCTATTTCCGGCTATAATTCGGGGCTTCCCTGGTTATGGTAACATCATGGGGATGGCTCTCCTGAACACCTGCAGCAGTAATCTTGACGAACTTGGCATTTTTCAATTTCTCAAGGTTTTTGGCCCCACAATAGCCCATACCTGCTCGCAAGCCACCGACCAGTTGATATAACACTTCGGAAACCGACCCCTTAAACGGAACCCGGCCGGAAATGCCTTCAGGCACCAACTTCTTGATATCATCCTCCACATCCTGGAAGTAGCGGTCTTTTGAACCGTCTTCCATGGCTTCAATGGACCCCATGCCCCGATAGGACTTAAACCTTCTTCCTTCATAAATAATCACTTCGCCGGGGGCTTCCTCTGTTCCTGCGAGCAGCGATCCAATCATCACGCTATCAGCGCCGGCGGCCAGCGCTTTTACAATATCCCCGGAAAAGCGAATACCTCCATCGGCAATTAACTTCACGCGCGAACCTTTCAATGCTTTAGCCGCTTCATAGATTGCAGATAGTTGCGGCAGTCCAACGCCCGCAACCACGCGGGTTGTACAGATGCTCCCCGGACCAACTCCAACTTTCACCGTGTCTGCTCCAATCTTTGCCAACGCTTTTGCTCCTTCTCCTGTTGCAACATTACCTACCACCAGATTTAATTCCGGAAATTTCTTCTTAACACTTTTTGCAGCATCCATCACATAGACTGAATGACCATGCGCTGTGTCTATGCTGATCACATCGACGCCCGCATTTTTGAGCGCACCAATACGATCGAGTATATCAGGCGTAACACCGACGGCCGCCCCTGCGCGCAAGCGTCCAAACTCGTCTTTGCAGGCATGCGGTTTATTTTTCTTTTTCAGAATGTCCTTATAGGTTACCAATCCCGTAAGCTTCCCTTTCTTGTTGATGATAGGCAGTTTTTCAATCTTATATTTCTGAAGGATCAATTCCGCCTTTTCCAGGGTGATGCCGTCGGGAGCGGTAATAAGGTTCTCTTTGGTCATGATTCTTTCGATGGGCATAGCCATGTCTTTCTGAAAACGCAGATCACGGTTGGTAATGATGCCCACCAATTTGCCATTTCCATCGACGACAGGGATACCTCCAATTTTGAATTCGCGCATGATTTTTTCTGCATCCCTGACGGTCGAATTGATCTTGAGTGTTACCGGATCAAGAATAAGGCCGCTTTGCGATCGCTTCACTTTTCTAACCTGCTCGGCCTGAGCTGCGATGGACATATTTTTGTGAATAAATCCCAGCCCTCCTTCCAGCGCCATGCTGATTGCCAATTCCGCCTCTGTCACCGTATCCATGGCGGCAGAAATGACGGGAATGTTCAGTTTGATGTCGGGTGTTAGATAACTGGTGGTGTCCGCTTCGCGGGGTAACAGCTCCGAGTAGCCCGGAACCAAAAGCACATCATCATAGGTGAGGGCTTCAAAGAGGAATTTGGAAGGATCGAAAGGCATGGCAAATAATTTAGGATTCATTATTTGCCGGGTAAAGGTAAACTAATTTGGGCATTTACCAATGCCCATAGATCTCGACGGTAATAACTTTGCCATTATAACGGCGCATCCTTACAGGAAAATTCATTTTTTGATCTTCTGTTTGGCCACAATAGGTTAGATTCGCAGTTTACCACTTTGCGTTGGAATTCGTTGGTTATTTCGCATCCGTCCTCATTGGAATACTGCTGGGTTTGTTGGGTGGCGGGGGTTCCATTCTCTCCATTCCGATCCTTGTGTATCTTTTCCGCCTGGACGCTGTAACCGCATCCGGCTACTCACTGTTTATCGTAGGTGTAACCAGTTTCGCCGGGGCAGTACCAAAATACAGGGAGCATTTGGTGAATATCCGGACTGGATTCTTGTTCGGCCTTCCATCGATTCTCAGCATCTTCTGTACCCGCAAATGGATTGTTCCATCCATCCCGGACGTTTTGTTCCAAATAGGACCCTTTGAATTCACCAAGAGAATTTTACTGCTGGGCATTTTTGCCGTCCTGATGATCATTGCTTCCGTGGCCATGATCAGAGAGCGGAGAGAAATTACTTCTGAGAATCTTCGGTTTCGTGTATTCCTGGTAATCCTGGAAGGCGTCTTGATTGGGTTCCTTACTGGACTGGTTGGGGCCGGCGGTGGATTTCTGATTATCCCAGCGTTGGTGCTGCTGACCGGCTTACCATTCAAAACAGCCGTAGGCACCTCGCTTTTTATTATCAGCATCAATTCGTTGTCCGGATTTTTAGGAGATGTTCTGAATACGCGCATGGACTGGCCCTTCCTTCTTCTTGTCTCCGCGATTGCCATTGTTGGGGTCCATATTGGCAACTTGTTATCCCGTATGGTTTCAAACCGGCAGCTTAGAAAGGCGTTCGGCTGGTTCGCGCTTATTATGGGATGCTATATTCTTTTCCGGGAACTCGTCCTGTTTTAGAATCGCATTGCAAGCAAAGGCCTGAAAAACTAAACGCCCGTGATTGACTTAATTACTTCTTGCGCAACACGTTCTGCCGATGCAAGCGCTCCATTGATTGTCCCCGCATCGCCGTTAACATCCGTCGCTTCACCGGCAAAGAAGAGTTTATTGTTGACCGGGGCGCCAATATTTTTACGGTCGTCATTCGTTGCTGTGACCAGCGGAAAAGAGTAGCCTCCCTTAATGAACTCTTCTTTCGACCAATCTTCCACGATGGAGAGAATTTGGTCGGTATTCAGGTCTCGCCGGATGAACAGGGTGGCCTGCCCTGCATAAACAGCATCCAATTCCGCGAGTATTGGCGTGATCATATCCGGACCGAGTGCCGAAAGCTCGGCAGCCTTGGGGCCGTTGATCGTGATAGAGAGTGTTCTGAAATCCTCACTGCGGCTCGCCCCGGCATTGAAATACTGCGGTCCTGTGGTACCTCCCCAAATGAATCCTGTGCTCTCACCCCAAAAGTTCTTCTTAAAATCCAGGATCACGCGGATCGATGGGTCCATGCCAAGATTCGCAAGCGATGCCGTTATGGAACCTGGCAAAGAAGGACTAAAGGAAATGGCTCCACTTTTCAAAATGGAAACAGGAACCGTGACGATGACCTTGTTGGCTTGATAGGTGTTGCCGCTCTTATCAGTAATGGTGATCGGATCGCTTCCATAGTTGATCGACTGCACAGGGGTGCTTAGTTGTACTTTCGGCGCCACCAGACTGAATCTGGAGAGTAACAGATCCTGCAAGGGGTTTGCCTTCATGGTAAGCCATTTCGAATCGTGTTTAACCTGCTTGAGGCCGTCTGCCAAACCATGAGCGCCTACCTTCGCGCTCGATGAGCCATAAAAATTCCCTACCTCCGAATTGAGCAGTGCCTGGGCCCGGTCGCCATCGCTCACTCCGGCTGCACCCTGCACGGAAACACCGGAACCTGAAAAATTAGGCAGGCCGGAAATAAAATTCTTTACAAGATTAAAATCGCCGTCGTTACCCCACTCACTTTCCGACTTAACCGTCAGGACATGGGTGCCATCGGGCATGGTGACGTCCAATATGAATTGGTTGGTTGATGTTGCCAAATCCACGGTGGGTACATTCAGATCTTGAATGATTTTGCCCCATATGGAATCCGAACCATAAACGACTTCCGCCCCCAACTCCACGGGGAAATCGGCGATGGACTGGCTCGGAATATTGGTCTGGTTGCGCAATGATTTTATCCGGCCACCCATAACGCCGGATGCTTCCAAAACGATAACATCAATTCCTTTTGACCGCAGGATATCAGCGGCATACAATCCGGCGGCCCCGGCACCGATGACAGCGATCGTTCCATCATACTTTATTTCCGGTCCCGGATTGTCTTTTTTGCAGGATGAAATCAGTTGCGGCATCACCAAACCTGCCGAAAGGCCTAAACCAAGACGCTGTAATGCTTTTCTGCGCTTCACCGGATTTTCTTTCCTCGAAAGATAAATAGTTGAGTGGCCGATTGCAATATGCCCTTCAAATCTGAGGCCGATTGCCTATTTTGCATGACTTATTTTTCATGAAAGCCTCCGATTTAATTTCCAGTCAAATAAGGAAAGTTGTTGTCATCGGGCCCGAGTGTACGGGCAAGTCGGAATTGTCTAAATACCTGGCTTCACACTTCAAGACGGCACAGGTCGAAGAGTACGCCCGGGCATATCTAAACAAACTCATCCGGGGATATGAAAAATCAGACCTTACCAAAATCGCCCACGGCCAGGCGCGCATGGAAGATGAATGGGTATATGATGCCAACCGTGTGCTCATTTGCGATACCAATGCTATTGTTATAAAAATCTGGAGTGAATTCAAGTATGGAGATTGCGACCCGGATATTCTGAGGATCATCCAGGAACGAAAGTATGACCTGTATTTACTTTCTTATATTGACGTACCCTGGGAGGATGATCCTCAACGGGAGCATCCGGATAAGCGGGAACATTTCTGGGAAATCTTCAAGAATGAAATCGGGAAGACCGGAGTCCCCTTTGTTGAGATCAGCGGGCCAAGAGAAGAGCGCAGAGCCAAGGCCGTCCAGGCCATTGAAAAGCTCTTGGTTTCATGAGTGACCTCTTTTCCGCTGGCCCTTATGCCTCTCTTCAAATAAAAGATTTTCGTTTTTTTATTTTCGCCCGACTTTGCATTACGCTCGCCATTCAAATGCAGGGGACGGTGGTGGGCTGGCAAGTCTATGAACTCACAAAAGATCCTCTATCCTTAGGGCTCATCGGTTTGGCGGAGGCCATCCCCGCTATTTCTGTTTCCTTGTATGCGGGCCATGTGGCTGATATAGTGGAACGGAAGAAGATCATCATGCTCACGATCCTCATGCTGTTTCTCTGCTCTGCATTGCTGCTCTTCTTCACGCTGGAGCCCGGGCAGTTTGTATTCGCTTATGGAGTAATCCCCATCTATCTGGTGATCTTCATCAGTGGTATTGCTCGCGGGTTTCTCTCACCCGCGACTTTTTCATTCATGCCCCAACTCATACCGCGTCATTTATATAGCAATGCCGTATCGCTCAACAGCACATTTTGGGAAGCCGCCTCCATTGCCGGACCGATGATGGCCGGGTTCATTTATAAATTATTGGGAATTTCCTTTGCCTACGGGCTGGATTTTCTTTTAGTTTTCGCCAGTCTTGTCTTTTATTTCCTGATCCCTCATCG
The DNA here is from genome assembly GCA_041484175.1 of Cyclobacteriaceae bacterium. Lineage (GTDB taxonomy): Bacteria > Bacteroidota > Bacteroidia > Cytophagales > Cyclobacteriaceae > ELB16-189. The sequence goes on from JBGPGZ010000051.1 coordinate 7,057, forward strand.
AAAATTACCAGCCATTAGTGAAGAAGTAAGCATAAAAGAAAAGATCAAAGCCGGCCTGCAATTTGTGTTTAGCAATCAAGTCATTCTGGGCGCCATTACCCTGGACCTATTCGCAGTTTTGTTTGGCGGCGCCATAGCATTGCTTCCTATTTTTGCCGGGGAAATTCTTCAAGCGGGGGAAATAGGCTTCGGATTGTTACGGGCTGCCCCGTCGATTGGAGCTGTGTTGATAGCAGTATTCATCACTCATTTTCCGATCCGTAAAAACATTGGAAAAATTCTGCTCTGGTGCGTGGCGGGTTTTGGCCTTTGTATGATTGGATTCGGGCTCTCAACTAATTTCTGGCTATCGATTGGCCTGCTTACGATGAGTGGAATGTTTGATTGCATAAGTGTCATTGTCAGGGGTACATTGATCCATACGCTGACGCCTGAAAACATGAAGGGGCGTGTTTCTGCAGTCAACAGCATTTTCGTCGGTTCCTCAAATGAGATTGGAGCTTTTGAGTCCGGTTTAGTGGCCAAGCTGATGGGCGTTGTGCAATCCGTTGTATTCGGCGGATGCATGACATTGGCCGTGGTTGGCGTTACGGCATGGAAAGCCGAAAAATTGAGAAGACTCGATAAGGTTGAATGAGCCGGCTTCCTTGAAAGTTATGTTTGGTTTTAATGACTTTTTGACCGCGATTACCCCGCTGAATATTATTTCAGTAAGAAATCTCTTAACTTCATCGCACCTAACGCAATCATCATGACATCCCGCAGATCGTTCTTTCAAAAATCCATCGGCCTGGCAGGGGCCATGTCGCTGACCCCTTTCCTGAGCCAGGCTGCCTCCGAAGATGTTTCGGATGTGTTGCTCGCACTGAACAAGAAATCTCCCCTGGAGGCTGCGAATGATGAGGACTTATGGGCAAGGATGGCCCAGGCATATACAGTATCCCCCACTATTTTGAATCTTAACAACGGGGGCGTGAGCCCACAACCCAAAGTTGTTCAAGATGCCGTGGACCGCTATTATCATTTAAGCAATGAAGGCCCTACTTATTACATGTGGCAAATTCTGGATAAGGGACGTGAGCCACTTCGACGGAAATTGGCTGACCTGGCCGGCGTTACTCCGGATGAGTTGGCCGTGAACAGAAACACAACCGAGGCGCTCGGCACTTTTACCTGGGGTATCGATATGAAGCGCGGCGATGAGATCGTCATGACCAAACAAGATTATCCCAACATGATTCACGCCTGGAAACAGCGCGAATTGCGCGAAGGTGTAAAAATCAATTGGATTAACTTCAGCTTGCCGATCGACAACGACGAGATCGTGTTGAAGGCCTACATCGATGCTACTACACCCAAAACAAAAATCTGGCACATCACGCATCTGATGACATGGACCGGGCAAATTCTGCCGGCTGCAAAACTTTGTGCTGAAGCCCGCAAGCGGGGTATTATCAGTATCGTGGATGCCGCACATTCGTTCGCCCATCTCGATTACAAGATCTCCGATCTCAATTGTGACTATTTCGGCACCAGTCTCCACAAGTGGCTTTGCGCGCCTTTTGGGACTGGCTTGATGTATATCCGTAAAGAGCATATTGAAAAAACATGGCCGCTTTTCCCAAATAACAAACCTACCAGTGGAGACATCCGCAAATTTGAATCCCTGGGAACCAGGTCTTTTGCTCCCGAACAAGCCATTGCGCAGGCCATTGATTTTCATAACGCGATCGGAGGTGCCCGCAAGCAGGAACGATTGCATTTTTTAAAGAAATATTGGTGCGATGCCGTTACTAAAAACCCGCGGGTGAAACTTCACATTTCAATGAAGCCGGAGTATTCTTGCGCCCTGGGTACATTCAGCATCGAAGGATTGGATGTTGCAGACATTGCAAGCAGACTATTTAGCGATCACCAAATCCTGGTGGTTTCCATCAAATGGGAAAACGTGAACGCCGTGCGCGTGACCCCCCACGTTTATACGACCACCAAAGACCTCGATCGGTTCATCAATGCCGTGATGAAGATTGCCGCTTCATAGTCTCACCCCCACCTGCGCTAAAGTTTCGGTGGGCAGGCCTGCCCTCTCCGGGGGAGAGGGGTTAGGCCTCACCCCCGCCCCTCTCCGGGGGAGAGGGTGATGACCGCCTTTTACTGCTGCATTTGCATCTCCTGGTACCTTCTGTAGGAATTTTGGGAGGATGAAGAAGTCGATTCTGGATGTGCGACATCATGGGTATCTGCGGTGGTATGGCCGTCTTCGTACGAAACGGATACTCCCACTTCCAGCGTATGGCTGGATGTTCCCCGGTATGTCCCTTTTACAGGTGAACAGTCGGTAAAATTCTTGCCAACCGCTAACCTGACGTGTGTATCATTCACAATGCAGTTGTTCGTTGGATCAAGGCCAAGCCAACCATAGAAGGGAATGTAGGCCTCCACCCAGGCGTGCGTTGCCCCCTCTCCCCGCATTCCGCTTTTGCTGGGGCATATATAGCCACTCACATACCGGGCTGGAATGTGCAGCAAGCGGAGCATCACCAGCAGGATGTGGGCAAAGTCCTGGCACACACCGGATTTGAGAGCCCAGACTTCATCCAGTGTACTTTCTACCGTCGTAATGCCTTTCTTGTATGTAAAATTCTCAACCACGTATGCACAAAATTCCCTGGCTGATGACAAGGGCGAAGAATTTTTGGCGCGTTCAAGTTGTACGATTGCAATCACTTCCGGTAAGGATGTAAAGTACTCCTGATTCAGAAAATCAATAAAGGCTTGATTCGCCTTTAGTCTTCCCAACACTTTCCATTGTTCGTCTGCCGGTTCCTGATCGCCGGGAAGGAATTTGCTTTTTGTCACGACCACCATTTGTGAATCAATCACCAGCTCCTGATGAGGCTGAGAATGGGTAAACGTCCCTACCTCGTTACCAAAGTAATCTTGATGTACATTCACCAGCGGATCGCCCGTAATCTTGATCGCTTGCTGCAACACTTCCTGATATTCATCCTTCAGCGGGTAGAGCATAATCTGGTTGGCGCTGTCACGAACGGGAACTTCGTACAAATATTTCGTAAGATGGCGGATCTTAAATTTTGACATCCTGGGTTTGCCGTTGTTTAACTATACGCAAAATAATGCTGATTAAGCAAATGGCCAATAGCATACAACTCTTCATGAGTTTTCTTAAGGTAGGTGTGAAGCCCCTCCTCGGAAATCATCTGCACATTGGAAAAACGAATTCTGCTGCGCAGCTTGCCGATCATGAAATTAATTTTTTCAAAACTTTCCAGGTTTCTCTCACTTTTCAGTTGCTCGAAGTACTGGTTAACCAGATTCACGGAATATTGGACCGATCGCGGAAAATTAATATTAAAGATAATCTGGTCCAGGATGTTTCGCGCCTCAAATCCAGAGCGATAGTTTTTCAAGTAAAGTTCATAACCGGAAATGGAAAGCAGAAAATATTTCCAGTATGTGGTGTCCGTCGTTTTTTCAAGATCGTATGACAAATCGCTGAACTTGACGTCGAGAATATCAGCCGACTGGATTGCCCGCTCCAGGTATTTCCCGATACTCATGAAACACATCCCTTCCCCGCGGGACATCGTAATCTCAGCCGTGCCACAGTACAAAAGGCCGTGCCGGATAAGTCCATCCAGCACACCGATAGGATCTTCCGTTCTCAATGCCCGTATCAACTTTTCATTGCGGACCACGTGATAGAATTCATTGAGGCATTGCCAAAGTTCTTTGGTGATGTGATCTTGCACCGACCTTGCATTCTCACGTGATTTGGTCACCATATTAAGCACCGAGTTGGGATTGTCTTTGTCGACAACCATGTATTGCAAAACGGCTTGGCCATTTTTCTCAAGCTTGGCGATTTCTGAATCCTCCAAAAAACTGAAGATCTTCAAAACCGGCCTCCATGTAAAATCATGGCCGTCGTCTTGCGATGACGCATAGTTGATTTTGAGCATGCGCAAAATACCATCGGTGCGCTCCAAGTAGCGCGACATCCAATACAGAGAATCGGCTACCCTGCTCAACATAATAAATGGGAGAAGTGCGAAGGGGGATTGCTAAGTTGCATATGAATGACCGTCATTTTTTGTTATACCGACAGGACCCACGTGTCTTTACTGCCTCCTCCCTGAGATGAATTGACTACCAATGAGCCTTCACGCAAGGCAACCCGCGTTAATCCGCCTGGCACAATTTCAATTCCATAAGGTCCGCACAAGGCAAACGGCCTTAAGTCAAGTCGACGGGGCTGCACCTTGCCGTTAATATAGCACGGTGCTGAAGACAAACTGATGACGGGTTGTGCAATAAACTGTCTGGGGTCCCTGAGAATTTCGTTTTTATAGTCTGCTATTTCGCTGTCGGAGGCGGCTGGGCCCATCAACATTCCGTAACCTCCCGATTCATTGGTCTTTTTAACCACCATTTTGTGAATGTTTTCAAGAACATGCTTTTGTTCATCCGGTTTTCCAAGTTGGTACGTGGGCACATTCTTCAAGAGTGGTTCTTCGTTCAGGTAGTATCGGATCATTTCCGGGACATAGACGTAAATCGCTTTGTCATCGGCCACCCCATTTCCGATCGCATTGACAATAGCCACGTTTCCTTTTCGATAGACGGATAAAATTCCGGAGATACCCAGCGCACTTTCAGGATTAAAAACCAGGGGATCCAAAAAATGGTCATCCACTCTTCTATAAATGACGTCCACTTGTTGAAGGCCTACCGTAGTCTTCATGAACACCTTCTGGTTATCCACCACCAGGTCACGCCCCTCCACCAATTCTACACCCATCAGTCGCGCCAGGGTGGTATGCTCGAAGTAGGCAGCGTTGTACATTCCGGGGGTCAGCAATACAACCGTAGGGTTAGAAACCGGACGTGGAGAAAGGGAAACCAGATTTTTATGAAGAATATTAGGATACTGCGTCACGGGCCGAACGTTGTTCTGCGGAATAAGGTCGGGGAAAATCCGCTTGGTGATCTCCCGGTTTTCTATCATGTAAGAAACCCCGGATGGCGTGCGGAGATTATCTTCCAAAATGTAAAACGTACCATCCTGATCGCGGATCAAATCAATGCCGGCAACGTGAACATAAATATCATAAGGCACATTGACTCCCTTCATCTCCCTCAAATAATGAGGGCAAGAATAAATTAATTCGACCGGCACGATTCCATCCTTGATAATAAACTGGTCGTGATATACATCCTTCAGGAACAAGTTCAGCGCCTTTAATCGTTGTTTTATGCCGCGCTCAATAAAATCCCATTCCTGCGCGGTAACGATGCGAGGGATAATATCAAAAGGAAAAATCTTTTCAATGCCCTCGCCGCTTGAGTATACGGTGAACGTAATGCCTTGGCTCATGAACAGGCGCTTGGCCAGGTCCTCCTTCTTATTGAGTTCATCGAACGGTACCTGTCGCAGGAAGTCATAAACGCCCTGATACGGTGCACGCACCTTGCCATCGTGAACCATTTCGTCCCAAGTGCCAGGAGCAACCGGATAGTTTTCAAATAAGGTCGTTGAATCCATTGTGTGTTGCCTAAAATACAAGTTCAGCAACACAACTTATTGCTTTAACCCGGGAATATTTTACGCAAACGTATGCTGTTTGGCAAATTGGATGCTATACCAACCGCTATTTCAGAAAAGGATGTCGCTTGAAGGGCTTGGTCTCATCAAAAAGTTTTCGGTAAGTGATGTGCGTCTTGGCGACTTGAGCTCCAACCTGCTCTATTACAATAATCATTTTTGGATTGAAATCGCCAATCCAGTTCATTTCATATTCATCGTATCGCTTGTACTGATCCTGCAAAACCTCGCGGGAAGCCAAAATCATTGCACCGTCAGCGCCTTTTCCCTGGTGTTCCGGCACAATACCGAATAAAACTCCAAATGCCTTCCGGTTGGTCTTTCGCCACTGATGCCAAAGAAATTTAAGCTTGCCAATCCAATTCAGTTTGCCATTGACATACCTGAATACCTGGTTGATTTCCGGCAGGGAAAGGAAAAAGGAGATTGGTTCTCCTTTATAGAAACCAAAATACAGAAGATGCACATCGATGATCGGCCTCATTTGTTTTACGAAAAGCACCGCTTGCTGTTGCGTAAGTTCCGGATTTTCAGCGCGGTTTGCCCATGCTTTATTGTAAACAATCCGAATGTACTCCGCCAATTTGTTCAGCTCCGATTTTTGAAGATGACGGAATGAGTAATCCGGGTTGCTGGCCAGCAAGTCTGCTTTTTCCTTAAGCCTCGGCGTCAGAGGCTCCATCACCGTTCTGGCAAACGTGAATTGCTTAAAATAAATCTGAAATCCATAGCTCTCAAAAAAGTTTTTATAGTATGGAAAGTTGTAGTTGCATTGGTAGTTAGGGTCCCTGTCAAACCCATCCACCAATAGACCCCACCAACGGTCGCGGCTGCCGAAGTTGATTGGGCCATCCATAGCCTCCATGCCCCTGCCTTGCAGCCATTGCTTGCATTGATCAAATAGCAAAAAGGCAGCTTCTTTGTTTTCTATGCACTCAAAAAATCCAAGGCCCCCGGTCGGTTGGTCATTTCCCTTGAGGATTGTTTTTTTATCCACAAAGGCCGCCACTCTTCCAATGGTCTCCCCTTTGTCTGAAAATAAAATCCAGCGAACGCACTCTCCGTGGCGAAAAGTTTTGTTCTTTCCCTTATCAAAGACATTTTTGATGTCCTTATCCAATGGACGTATCCAGAACGGGTTATTTTTGTACAGCCTTAACGGTAATAACAAAAATGCGAGCGCATCTTCCCGGGTGGTCACCTCTTTGATCCTCATAAGCCGTCGGTACGATTGATTTCCAGGGGTCGATTGGGTAGAACGATATTAAAGGTGGTACCCTTTTCTGGCTCACTCATTACCATAACGACGCCTCCCAATTTGTCCACGGCATTTTTGACGATATACAATCCAAGACCCGAACCTTCCGATTGCTCGCTGGCGCGGTAAAACATTTCGAAGATGTGAGCCTGTTTTTCTTCATCAATACCGATGCCGTTGTCCTTGAACATGATTTCGGTTGCGTGCTCCGTGGTATGGATAACAATTTCGATCATCGGAAAAGGATGGTCCAACTTGCGATACTTAATGGCGTTGGAAATCAGATTTCGAAAGATTTCCTCTATCCGCCAGGGATCACTGCAGAAATCCACGCCTTTGACTTCTATTTCAGTGCGTATTTGATCTGCCCCTTTTAGATAACCCAGATCGGTAAAGGTTTGATTGATGATGGCTCGCATATCCACTCTCTCTGTTTTCAAATCCAGTTTCAAATTCTTGGAGTGACTTAATACATCACTGATAAAGTGATCAAGCTGAAGCACCTTTTGTCCCACAAGCGGTAAGTAATCTTTTAGGTTATCATCATTCCCCGGAAGCTTGGCCAGGTTGACTAACCCTAAAATGGAGGATAAGGGTGCGCGAAGATCATGCGAA
>JBGPGZ010000052.1:0-14534 GCA_041484175.1 Cyclobacteriaceae bacterium
AAAATACAACAGGTTTGTCGTACTTGCCGAGACTTTAAAGGAAGGTCCTGTAATGGGGGATTGGGTTTTAGAGTGGGGAGATGTGAATGCAACCTATAAGAACGGCAGACTTCCAGTTACCTTCAAGTTTCATGCAGTCTACCGGGTGAAAGATGGCAAGGTTAATCTTGCATCATCGTATTTCAATGTGGCGGACATCATGGCGCAGCAGGGATTCAAGTTTGTGTCACCCGAAGAGCAGAAGAAGGCGACAACGGCTAAGGCGACACCTGCCAAGAAACCAGCCAAAAAAGCTGCTAAAAAACCAGCTAAGAAATGATCAGGATTTAAGGATTTCCAGGATTGGAATTCCAGAACTGAAAACGATCAGGATCAGTAAGTGAGGCAAGGGACCAGTAATGCAAAGGACCGATCACCAACCTACTACTGATTCACGAAAATCCGTCAGACCGCTTCGAACGGTCTGACGGGTTCTCTATCAACCAACCATTCCCAGTCATCAATCACCAATTACCGAATTGCCGAATTAACTAATTACCGATTATCCCTTCCGAGCTCGATCAATTTATCCACATCATTATTTACCGAAAGAATTAACAGGCAGGTGGCCGTGCAAAAGACCGGGCTGCTGATACAATGATGACCGCTCCAGCTTCCATCGTCATTCTGGATGCGCAGCAGTCGGCCGCTCATGTTATCATACCAGTTCTTCCACGCGCTGTCCTTGCCGATGATCATGCTCTCGCCGGTCTGTAAGTAACTTAAGAACTCTTCGCCGCCGTTGCTGCCAAAGCCGTCCATCACATCTTCGCGTTGTGCTTGTACTTTGGCAGATTGATATACTTCGTAAGCGGTGGAATATTTCATTGCCTCGTCTTTATCAAATCCGATTTTCTCTAAATTCTCGGCCGAGGCGGGGGCATTCTTGGCAAGACGACCGTCGCGTTTGGCTTTCTCTACTTCTTCGGTCACCTTGCGCGCTTCTTTTGCACTGGCACGGGTAGATCCTGAAACGGAATACAACATGACTCCGGCGCCGAGATCGGTATTCACATTGCCGGTCTTGGAGTCATAATTCCCTTTCTGAAATTCCCGTGCGCGTTCCAGGGCCGCATTGTCCACGCTTGCGCCCTTCGCTTGGGCCGATTCCAGCGCATTGCTTGCAAACGAAGATTGCAACACACCTGCCCAACCCGAACCGGACATACTTCCGTTGCTATCCTGCCCGCGCTGGATTTTTGATACGCACACGTTCAGGTTTTTCCTGACACGTTCTTTTAACTGCCGGTCGTGAGAAAGGTAGTCCAGCGAATTCGTCAAGAACTGGGAAGCCATGATTACATCGATATTGGCGCCCAGCTTGATCTGGATTTGAGTCCCCGTCTGGTCGGTGATGTTGTAGCTATTTTGCGGGGAAGATTCAACGGCATTCAAAATATAGTCAAGCGCCTTACGCAACTGCGACGCATAGCTTCCCGAAGTGAAGGTGTGTCCGCTGCGAAGGAGTGCCATTCCCACCATGGACGTGGTGGCAGGGTCACTTTGTACGGCGTGAGGGTCCATGATGTCTTGGCGACTGTGTGTTCCGGCACCCCAACCTCCATTGCTGTTCTGGGCCCTGGCAATCCACTCCAGGCCTCGTTGAAGAGTTCCCAAAATCTTTTCATCCGATTTAAAGATGAAACTTGAGTCCGAAGATTCTTCTCCCATCAGCGTTCGAAACACGCAGCCCTTGGGAATACTTCGGTACGTGCTGCGGTGTTTATGTTTTGCTTCTTTGCGGAAGGAAAACGACAGCAAAATGAGAGAACTTACTGCCAGCAAAGCCAGCAGAACGACTTTCCAGTTTTTCATAACAGTGGTGTTTTTGCTTACTAGGATGAAGCGAAACTCAGAATTCCATAAGGGCCGGGAAATATTATTTCCAGGCTTTCAATCGATTGTATTTTTGGCGGTTTTGTCGGCAAACCAAAAAGCCCCGGAATTGTTAATTTATTGCGTTTCCGATAGAATCGAAAATAGCGGGAAGAACCAAAAATATTTCGATCTTTGAGCAAATAAGCGGTTTTTCTCCTCTTTCTTTACGATATGGATCAGCAACACTTACTCGATTATTTCCCGATCGTTCTGATGTTCGCAGTGGCCGCCGGGTTTGTCGTTGTCACCATGCTTGCCACCCACCTGCTCGGGCCTAAGCGGAACAGCAAGATCAAGTTAGAAGCCTTTGAATGTGGTATCGAGGCAAAAGGAAACGCACGTATTCCATTCTCTATCAAATACTTCCTTGTGGCTATTCTTTTTGTGCTCTTTGACGTGGAAGTGATTTTCATGTACCCGTGGGCCGTTCTTTTTAAAGAACTAGGTATGGCCGGGTTTGTTGAAATGATCATATTTATTGCGTTTTTGTTGGTTGGTTTTTTTTACATCATAAAGAGGGGAGCCCTGAAGTGGGACTAGTATGCAGACGGTACCATTGAACGGAGTAAGCGTATCAGATAAACCGGAAGGACTGGAGGGGACTGGTTTTTTTGCCACCCGACTGGAGAAGGTCGTCGGCTTAGCGAGGAAAAATTCAATCTGGCCCTTACCGTTTGCCACGTCGTGCTGCGGCATCGAATTCATGGCAACCATGGGCGCTCACTATGACCTCGCGCGGTTTGGGTCCGAGCGCTTGAGTTTCTCCCCGCGCCAGGCCGACCTGCTCATGGTGATGGGAACAATTGCAAAGAAAATGGGGCCGGTACTTCGTCAGGTCTATGAACAAATGGCTGAGCCGAGATGGGTGCTTTCGATGGGTGCGTGCGCCAGCAGCGGGGGAATTTTTGATACTTATAGTGTTTTGCAAGGCATCGACAGGATCATACCCGTAGATGTTTATATACCAGGATGTCCTCCCCGGCCCGAACAAGTAATTGATGGGATATTAAAGATCCAGCAGTTGGTGGGATCAGAATCGCTGCGGAGAAGAAATTCGCCCGAATATAAGTCCATGCTCAACAAATATGGAATCGAATAAAGCCGAACTGATAGAAAACATTATCGAGGTTCTTAAGGAAAAGTACGAAGACCAGGTACTTGGGATTGAGTCACCCTATGATTTTCTAACCGTTTCGCTCAAACCAGAAAAGATTGTTGAGATTATTCAGTACCTCCATGACCACCCAGCTACTCAATTCCAATACCTGACGACCCTTTGCGGTATTCACTTTCCCGGGCAAAATAGTATTGCTGTTATGTATCAGCTGCACAATATGCGTACTAATCAGCGGATCCGGTTGAAAATATTCTTACCCGAAAGCAAACCGGTAACATCGACCATCACGCACCTGTTTTTGGGCGCCAACTGGATGGAAAGAGAAACGTATGATTTCTTTGGCGTTGTCTTTGAAGGTCATCCAAACTTGAAACGAATACTCAATGTGGACGAAATGATCATGTTTCCAATGAGAAAGGAATTTCCGCTCGAGGATCAGGTCAGGGAAGATAAGAGCGATAATATGTTTGGACGATAGCCGATGACAGAACCAAAATACATAGCCGTCGATCCGCCGCACCAGAAGGAGGAAAAGCAATATTCTTACCTCAACCTGGGCCCCACGCATCCTGCTACGCACGGCATTTTCCAAAACGTGCTGAAAATGGATGGTGAGGTCATCATGGAGGCAGAACAAACAATCGGATATATCCACAGGGCATTTGAAAAGCTTGCCGAGCGCAGACCTTTTTATCAGGTCACACCCCTGACGGACCGGATGAACTACTGCTCTTCGCCTATCAACAACATCGGATGGCACATGACGGTGGAGAAACTCCTGGGCGTTGAGATCCCCAAGCGCGTTCAGTACTTGCGTGTTATTATTATGGAGCTGGCCCGCATCACAGACCATCTCGTCTGCAATGCCGTTATTGGTGTGGATACGGGGGCGTTGACGGGTTTTGTGTACCTGTTCCAGCAACGTGAGCACGTTTATGAAATTTACGAAGAAGTATGTGGCGCCCGCCTCACAACTAACCTGGGACGCATCGGAGGTTTTGAACGGGATTTTACGCCTACTGCCTGGGCCAAACTGGATAAGTTTCTCAAGGAATTTCCACTGGTACTAAAGGAATTCGAAAACCTCCTCAAGCGCAACCGGATTTTTATGGACAGGACAATCGGGGTTGGGGGCATCGGCGCGGAAAGAGCGCTGAATTACAGCTTCTCAGGTCCTAACCTTCGCGCAGCCGGGGTGGATTACGATGTACGCGTGGCCCTGCCTTATTCTTCGTATGAAGATTTTGATTTTGTCATACCCGTAGGAACCAATGGTGATGTTTATGACCGCTTTATGGTCCGGCAGGAAGAAATGTGGCAGAGCATGAGCATTATCAGGCAAGCAATTCAAAAATTACCGGAAGGCCCTTTTCATGGAAATGTCCCCGATTTCTATTTGCCCCCCAAAGAAGAAGTCTATAATAATATGGAGGCATTGATCTATCACTTTAAGATTGTGATGGGCGAAACCGATATTCCGAAGGGGGAAGTATATCATTGTGTGGAGGGAGGAAACGGTGAGTTGGGCTTTTACCTGATCAGCGACGGGGGAAGGACCCCGTACCGGTTGCACTTTAGAAGACCTTGCTTTATTTATTATCAGGCGTACCCTGAAATGATCAAGGGCTCCATGCTTTCCGATGCAATCCTGACGCTGAGCAGCATGAATGTGATTGCAGGTGAATTGGACTCGTAGCCTCACCCAACCCTCTCGGGGGGAGAGAGCTTTTCTCCCTTCTCCTCCGGAGAAGCCCGCCCGGATGGCCCGGTCGGATGGGGGCTGGGGATGAGGCCTGAATTGTAATTATGGCAGAAGTAAAATTTTCAGCAGAAACGCTTCTCTTGGTGAATAAGATCATCAAGCGCTATCCGGAAGGGCGGCATAAGTCAGCCTTGCTGCCGGTGTTGCATTTGGCGCAGGCGGAGTTTGACGGCTGGTTGAGTGTGCCTGTGATGGATTACGTAGCTTCTGTGCTGACCATCAAGCCGATCGAGGTATACGAGGTAGCAACCTTCTACTCTATGTTTAATACCGAACCCGTCGGGAAATGTTTGCTGGAGGTTTGTCATACCGGGCCTTGCTGGCTTCGTGGCGCCGACGACCTCGTTGCGCACCTGGAAAACAAACTAAACATCAAGGCCGGAGAAACTACCTCCGATGGCATGTTCACACTGAAAAAGGTGGAATGCCTTGGTTCCTGCGGCTCGGCCCCCATGTTACAGTGCGGCGCTGATTATTTTGAAAACCTGACAACAGATAGGGTAGATGCATTGATTGAAAAACTTGGTGCTGCCAATAAACGAAGCACGTACATGAAGTCAAATCAATTGCAGCTTTGAAAAGACAGCGATGGGAAAAAAATTACTTTTAGAGCACGTCAACGTCGCGGGAATCGAGACCTTGGAGGTCTACCGGAAGAAGGGCGGGTATGCATCCGTGGAAAAAGCGCTGAAGACCATGACTCCTGACGCGGTGACGGATGAAGTAAAGAAGTCAGGACTGAGAGGACGCGGCGGCGCCGGGTTTCCCGCCGGAATGAAATGGAGTTTCCTGGATCGCAAATCTGACAAGCCTCGCTATCTCGTGTGCAACGCCGACGAAAGCGAACCCGGTACGTTCAAGGACCGCTACCTGATGGAAAGAATTCCTCATTTGCTGGTCGAGGGAATGATCACATCAAGTTATGCGTTGGGTGCGAAGAGTTCCTACATCTACATTCGCGGGGAGTATATGTACCTGCTTCGGATCCTTGAAAAGGCAATCGACGAAGCACATACTGCCGGGTTTCTTGGAAAAAATATTTTAGGAACTAATTACTCGCTTGATCTCTACGTCCATCCCGGGGGTGGAGCTTACATTTGCGGCGAGGAGACTGCCCTTCTCGAATCGCTTGAAGGCAAACGGGGAAACCCAAGGCTAAAGCCTCCCTTTCCGGCAGTGTCCGGCTTGTACGCTTCGCCAACCGTCGTAAATAATGTAGAAACAATTGCAGCGGTCGTTCCCATCATCCTGATGGGTGGAGAAGAATATGCGAAGATTGGCATTGGCAAAAGCACGGGTACAAAGCTTATTTCGGCAAGCGGAAATATCAATAAGCCTGGAGTCTACGAAATTGAGTTGGGAGTTCCAGTGGAAGAATTTATTTACTCCGATGAATTTTGTGGTGGTATCCAGGATGGAAGAAAACTGAAGGCGGTGGTAGCGGGTGGCTCCTCCGTCCCTATTCTTCCCGCCGGTTTGATCCTGAAGACCGCCAAGGGCGAACGCCGCCTGATTAGTTATGAGTCACTATCCGATGGCGGATTCCAGACGGGTACAATGCTCGGCTCCGGCGGATTTATTGTATTTGATGAACGCGCCTGCATTGTAAGAAACTTATGGAATTTCACACGCTTTTATCATCACGAGTCCTGCGGTCAATGCAGTCCGTGCCGGGAAGGTACGGGATGGATGGAGAAAGTGCTGCACCGGCTCGAACACGGACACGGCCAGATGGAAGACATTGACTTATTGGTGGACGTTGCCAAAAAAATTGAAGGCAACACAATTTGCCCCTTGGGCGACGCTGCTGCCTGGCCTGTGGCAAGTGCCATCCGTCATTTTCGCGAAGAGTTTGAATACCATGTGAAATATCCCGAAAAGGTGAAGGATCCCAAGCATTTTGAAAAAGAACCCTTTATTTCAGAGAAGTATGCTTTGGCTTGAACAATAAAATGGATTATCATAACGATTAAGCGCTAACGAATCCATGGCTAAAATAACAATCGATGGAGCGGGAGTGGAAGTTCCGGATGGCACTACCATATTAAATGCCGCCCGGCAAATAGGGGGAAAACTCGTCCCCCCGGCGATGTGCTATTATTCAAGTTTGAAGGACAGCGGAGGAAAATGCAGGGTATGTTTGGTAAGGGTGGCGCAAGGTTCTGCCAAGGACCCACGGCCCATGCCCAAGCTGGTGGCAGCTTGCCGGACGCCGGTGATGGATGGCATGGTGGTGCAAAACCTGACCTCACCTGAAGTACTGGAAGCCAGGAAAGCAGTCGTTGAATTCTTATTGATCAATCACCCATTGGACTGCCCTATCTGTGACCAGGCGGGAGAGTGTGATTTACAAAACCTTGCTTATGAACATGGCGCTGCGAAGACGCGCTACGAAGAGGAGCGAAGGACATTTGAGAAGATTGACATTGGCGACAAGATAAAACTTCACATGACGCGTTGCATCCTTTGCTACCGTTGCACCATGGTCGCCAACCAAATCACCGACAACCGGGTGCACGGCGTACTCAACCGTGGTGATGCATCGGAAATCAGCACGTACATCCAAAAAGCGGTAGACAATGATTTTTCCGGTAACATGATCGATGTGTGCCCTGTCGGGGCCCTGACCGACCGGACTTTCCGTTTTAAAAGCAGGGTATGGTTTACCAAGCCCCTGGATGCGAACCGGGAATGCACCAAGTGCAGCGGCAAAGTGATCCTGTGGACCAAGGGAGAAGAGGTTTTGCGGGTGTCAGCGCGGAAAGACAAATATGGCGAAGTCAAGGAATTTATTTGCAACGAATGCCGCTACGATCACAAGAAGATGAGTGATTGGGTGATCGAGGGTCCAAGACATATTGAAAGAAATTCGGTGATCGCTCAGAACCATTATGAAAAACTGGATCTCCAGACACTAAGAAAGGAAGTTGACCGTCAAATAGAATTTCAAAAAGGGAAACAACTTCCCGAATCTAACGCACTGCTCTCATGATCGAATCCTTCTTTTTGTACAAGACTATTCTGGTACTGGTGATTTTCACGATCACACTGGCGATCGCGGCCTACTCCACCTACGCGGAACGGAAAGTTGCAGCTTTTCTACAGGACCGGCTTGGTCCCGATCGTGCAGGGCCCTATGGCCTGCTCCAACCGCTGGCCGACGGGTTGAAATTTATCATGAAGGAAGAAATTATTCCCGATGTATCGAACAAGTTTTTGTTTATCATGGGGCCATGCATCGCCATGCTTACCGCTTTGATGGCGGGTGTAGTGGTGCCCTGGGGCAATTCGATTATTGTAAATGGCCAGGAGTATGGTCTGCAGATAACCGATATTAACATTGGTATCCTTTATATTTTTGGTGTGGTTTCCATTGGAGTGTACGGGATTATGATCGGGGGCTGGGCATCCAACAACAAGTTTTCATTACTCGGCGGCATTCGGGCTTCCGCTCAGATGATCAGCTATGAAATAGCGATGGGACTGTCCATCATCGCATTTGTTATGATGACCGGAACACTCAGTTTGCGAGAGATCACGATCATGCAGGCAGGTGGAGTGGGTCACGAATGGCATTTTTGGAACGCAGCATACCAACCGCTTGGATTTTTGATTTTCCTGGTCTGCGCTTTCGCAGAATGCAACCGGACCCCTTTCGATCTTCCTGAATGCGAGACGGAGTTGGTCGGAGGATACCACACTGAATACAGCAGTATGAAGCTGGGATTCTACCTCTTTGCCGAATACATTAATATGTTTATTTCCTCTGCGGTGATCTCTACTTTGTACTTTGGAGGATATAACTTTCCATTCATGAACGACCTGGGGTTGGACCACAACACCCTCACGATACTGGGTACAATCGCCTTATTTATCAAAATTGTTTTTTTCATTTTCTTCTTTATGTGGATCCGCTGGACCGTCCCGCGCTTCCGTTACGATCAGCTCATGAATTTGGGCTGGAAAGGATTGTTGCCCCTGGCAATCGTGAATGTGTTGATCACAGGAGCCGTGTTGATTTGGAAAGGGTGAAAAAAAATTACGAATTACGAAATTACCCAATTACTGAATTACCGAATTATCGAATTACCGAATTATCGAATTACCGAATTACCAAATTAGATGCAGAGCCTTACAAACCGATCAAGAGTTGTTTCCAATAAGAAGATGACGCTGTTGGAGAGGATCTATCTTCCTGCTATTCTCGGCGGGATTATAATCACGATCAGGCATTTATTCAGAAGAAAATCAACGGTGAGTTATCCGGAGGTGACCCGTTCGTTCAGCCCGATTTACAGGGGTTTGCATGTGCTCAAGCGCGACGACAAGGGAGCTGAGCGTTGCACCGCCTGCGGCTTGTGTGCCGTGGCATGTCCCGCAGAAGCGATCACGATGACTGCTGCTGAACGGGTTAAAGGCGAGGAGCATTTATACCGCGAAGAAAAATATGCCTCCATGTATGAAATCAATATGCTCCGATGTATCTTTTGCGGGTTGTGTGAAGAGGCGTGTCCTAAGGAGGCGATCTTTTTGACGGACCGGATGGTTACCACCGATTTTGAACGTGGTGAATTCATTTATGGGAAAGACAAATTAGTAGAGCCGGTGGATCAACGGATTGATGTGACGAAGCGGCAAACGCCCAAGGTGTTGGAATTCAAGAAAATTAAACAACTAAGTCATAATCGATAATTCAATTTTCCGGTGACGCTAAACCTATTCTATTTCCTTTCATTTTTTGGGGTGATTTGCGCACTGTTGGTGGTGTTTTCCAGGAACGCGGTACACAGTGTGTTGTATCTTATCCTTACTTTTTTCGCCATTGCCGGGCATTATGTTTTATTAAACGCCCAGTTTTTGGCAGCAGTGCACGTAATCGTTTATGCCGGCGCCATTATGGTACTTTTCCTGTATGTGATCATGTTGCTGAATCTAAACCAGGAGGCAGAACCGCATAAAAGTACATTTCTAAAATTCGCGGCAGCGATCAGCGCAGGCTTGCTGCTGCTCGTCATGGTGGGGTCGCTCAAAGGGACAGAGTTGATGACTGCGAAACAACCTGCCGTTGGTGCAGTGGAGGTGGGCCTGGTGAAAAGTCTTGGGCGGTCCTTGTTCAACGAATATTTGCTTCCATTTGAGATCTCATCGGTCCTGCTGCTGGCCTCAATGGTCGGCGCCGTGATGCTTGGAAAGTTGGATAAATACAAAGAAGGTTCATGAATACTTCGCAGGGCATACCGCTGGAGTATTACCTCTGGTTGAGCACGGCGTTGTTCACCATTGGTGTGCTGGGCGTACTCTATCGCAGAAATGCCATCATCATCTTTATGTGCATCGAACTCATGCTGAATGCGGTCAACTTGTTGCTGGTGGCTTTTTCAAACTACTACAATGATGCCGCAGGCCAGGTCTTCGTATTTTTCATAATGGCTGTCGCGGCGGCCGAAGTGGCCGTGGGCCTGGCAATCCTGATCATGATGTACCGCAATACCAAGACGACGGATATTAACATACTCAACAAACTGAAATGGTGAATGTTAATGCCCTGATCGCCGCAGTTCCCCTGCTTCCGTTGCTGGGTTTTTTACTTATTTCATGGAGGATCAGGAAACTGGTATATGGAACGACCGCGGTCATCGCGTGCGGTGTGGTCTTCATTTCTTTTATCATTTCAGCTGTTTTATTCTTTCAACTCCTGTACTTGCCGGAGGACCGGCGCTTTTTTGATGTAACACTTTTTACGTGGATTAGCGCAGGCAACTTCACTGCCCGTACTGGATTTTTGGTGGACCCGCTTTCTTCCCTGATGCTGCTGATTATCACCGGAGTTGGTTTCTTGATCCATGTGTATTCGATCGGGTACATGGACGGCGATGAAGGCTTTAATCGATTTTTCTCATACCTCAACCTGTTTGTGTTTTTCATGCTCCTCCTGGTCATGGGCTCCAACTACCTGATCATGTTTGTGGGGTGGGAGGGGGTTGGACTTTGTTCGTATCTGCTGATCGGATTCTGGTTTAAAAACCAGGACTACAATGATGCGGCCAACAAGGCTTTTATCATGAACCGCATCGGCGACCTGGGTTTGATCATCGGTGTCATTCTCATTTTTGTAAACTTCGGGAGCATTGAGTATCGCCATGTGTTTGATAAGGCTGCGTCCATGCCAATGGGTTCTCAGGCGATCACCCTCATAACGGTTTTACTTTTTATAGGAGCTATGGGCAAGAGCGCGCAAATCCCCTTGTACACCTGGCTGCCTGATGCGATGGCCGGGCCAACGCCCGTCTCCGCGCTAATCCACGCTGCGACCATGGTGACGGCCGGGATTTACATGGTGGCGCGAAACAATATCTTGTATTCACTCTCTCCCATTGGTCAGACGCTTGTTTTAGTCATCGGACTTGCTACAGCGCTTTTCGCCGCGACGATCGCCATTGCTCAGAATGATATCAAGAAAGTGCTCGCCTACTCAACAGTAAGTCAGTTGGGGTTGATGTTTGTGGCGCTGGGGGTTGGGGCTTACTCGAGCGGCATCTTTCACATGACTACCCATGCCTTCTTCAAGGCACTGCTCTTCCTGGGCGCAGGCAGCGTGATCCATGGAATGAAAGGAGCGCAAGACATCCGCGAAATGGGCGGCCTAAGAAAGTATTTGCCCACAACGTACATCACTTTCTTTATTGGAGTTTTGGCAATCTCCGGCATCCCTCCCTTTGCCGGCTTCTTCTCCAAAGATGAGATATTGGCACAGGCGTTCGAGGCGAATCCGCTCGCGTGGGGTTTTGCAGTACTTGCCTCCCTGCTAACATCTTTTTATATGTTCCGGCTCCTTTTTCTCGTCTTTTTTGGATCCCCGAGGGCAAGTCACGAAACCATCCACCATATCCACGAGTCGACTGGTTTCATGACGGTGCCACTGATGGCCCTGGCATTGCTGTCGGCAGCAGGAGGATTTATCGGTGTACCGGAAGTATTGGGTGGTTCAAACAGGGTTCATGAATTTCTCACGCCGGTCTTCGCCAAGAGCGAGTCCCTGAGAACACCCGGACATCTGGATCACACAACAGAATATGCATTGATGGCCACCGTGACCGTATTGACCCTGGTGGTGATCTTGATCGCATATGTTCTGTATGTAAGTAAAAACAAAGTTCCGGTTGCGGAAGAAGCACCGCTTCGCCCTGTTCATCGATTGGTGTACAAGAAATACTTTATTGATGAACTGTATCAGTCGCTGGTGGTTGATCCGCTTTACAGGATATCCTCCTTGCTGGAAGGGATGATCGAACGCCTCGGGATAGACCGGTTGGTCAACCAGGTCGGAGGTACCATCGTGGAAGGAAGTGACGTCATGCGCCGGCTGCAAACAGGAAATATCGGATTCTATATTTTTGCGATGGTGATCGGCATCATTCTAATGTTGGCGACGGTGAGTTTAATTAAATAACAACGATGACGGCATTTTTGATCTTCTGGCCTCTCTTAGCATCCCTGGTGCTTTTTGCCGTGCGGCCGCAAAATGCCAAACTGATCGCGTTGATTGCATCCCTCGTAGAACTGGCAGCCTCGCTGATGACGGTTATCCTCATCGATCGTGATGGAGCGGTTCAAGGGGTCATAAGCACTCCATGGATTGTTTCGCTTGGTGTTGATTTTTATGTTGGGATGGACGGCATCAGTCTTTTGCTGGTCTTGCTGACGACGGTACTCGTCCCATTGATCATTCTTTCATCGTTTAATCAGTCCTATCAAAAGCCGCATACCTTTTATGGACTTGTGCTGTTGATGCAGATGGCATTGGTAGGAGTGTTCACGGCACGCGATGGTTTTCTTTTTTACATATTTTGGGAGATGGCGCTTATCCCGATCTACTTTATCTGCCTGCTTTGGGGCGGTGCCGATCGGGCCAGGATAACATTGAAGTTTTTTATTTACACACTCGCCGGCAGCCTGCTGATGCTGGTTGGCTTGATTTATCTGTATTGGCATACCCCCGGAACACATACCTTTGAAATTCATGCGCTTTATCAGGCCGGTCATTCTATGACTCCTTTGCAACAAGGATTTGTCTTTTGGATGATCTTCGTCGCCTTTGCTATCAAGATGCCCATCTTTCCTTTTCATACATGGCAACCAGACACTTATGCCGAAGCGCCTGCTCAGGGCACGATGCTGTTGTCCGGTCTCATGCTGAAAATGGGGACTTACGGGTTGATCCGTTGGCTGATACCCGTCGTGCCCTTGGGAGTTGCCCGCTGGGGCTTTACCGCCATCGCGCTTTCGGTGATCGGAATCGTATATGCTTCCTGTATCGCCATTATTCAGAAAGATTTCAAGCGATTGATCGCCTACTCTTCCATCGCCCATGTGGGACTAATTGCAGCTGGTGTAATGACCCTTTCGAAGATTGGGATGCAGGGGGCTGTCATCCAGATGCTCAGTCATGGCCTTACGGTCTTCGGCCTGTTTTATATCGCAGACATCATTTTTGAAAGAACAAAGACTCGGATGATATCGGACCTGGGTGGCATCCGTAATGAGGCACCTGAGCTGGCAACCGTATTTACCATCGTTATGCTGGGAAGCATTGCCTTGCCGTTTACGAGCGGATTTGTAGGAGAATTTCTCTTGATTAATTCACTGGTCCAATACCGGCTGGTCGTTGGAGCTGTTGCCGGATTGACGACCATCCTCGGTGCCGTATATATGTTGAGGGCGTTTCAGCGCTCGATGTCAGGGGAAACCAATGCAACTACGAGAGCATTTGCCGATCTGACGGTGCGCGAGAAAATAGTCTTATATCCGGTCGTGTTTTTGATTTTGTTAATGGGGGTCTATCCGGCCCCGCTTTTGTCACTGTCAGATTTGGCCGTGAATAATCTCTTGATGCTTGTTTCAGATGTTACTGCTTCGGTGAAATAATGAATGCGCTATATGTCATCTGTGGATTAGGGGTTGCCTCGTTGATCGCGGAACTCGTCAATTTGAAGAAGTGGTTGATCCCATTCCTGATCGTTGGTATTGCCGCCGCCGTTTATCTGGTCGTGCGGGATTGGAATACTTCCGTGCACTCCTTTCATGACATGGTCATCTTCGACAACGTAGCCATTGGTTTTAGCACGCTCATTTGTTTGATTGCCTTCTTCTGGTTTTGGATGGCCGGCAGCTATTTTCATGAAGAAACCCATGTAACCGACCAGGCGGCGCTGGTGCTTTTTGTGATCGTCGGTTGCCTCGTCCTGGCCTCCTTCAACAATATGACCATGCTGTTTTTGGGGATTGAGATTTTGTCGTTGTCATTGTATGTGCTGGCGGGAAGCCGGAAGGAAAGCCTGCTGTCCAACGAGGCCGCTTTCAAGTATTTTCTGATGGGCTCGTTTGCCACCGGCTTCTTATTGATGGGCATCGCACTGGTTTATGGCGCGACTGGGTTTTTTCACCTGGACAAGATCGCAAACTATATCTCGGCACATCCGGATGGACTGCCCGGATTTTTTTACGCCGGCGTATTGTTGATCATCGTTGGAATGGCTTTTAAGGTTTCGGCTGTGCCTTTTCATTTCTGGGCGCCCGATGTATATGAAGGCTCCCCGACGGTCATCACCGCGCTCATGGCGACCGTTGTAAAGGTGGCGGCATTTGCGGCCTTCTTTCGACTTCTTTCCGTTTGCTTTTATTCAGTCCACGCGTCATGGAATGTTACGCTCCAGGTGATCACCGTGCTGACGTTGTTGG
>JBGPGZ010000053.1:0-14354 GCA_041484175.1 Cyclobacteriaceae bacterium
CCTGGGAATTTCCGCATCACGGAAGGCGAACCCAGCAAATGATCAAGGATTACCCGGTCCTGAAAAGAGATTATCCCTTGAGCGAAACGAATCTGGATTGGTGGACCAGCGACAAGGATTGCCCCTACACCGAAGTCAAGCGCTTTGACTGGTTTCGGGGCTATCATATAGGCGGTAGATCATTAATGTGGGGAAAGCAAAGTTACAGGATGGGTGATATCGATTTTGAAGCCAACGCGCAAGAAGGGATAGCCATTGACTGGCCGGTCCGGTACAAAGACATAGCACCCTGGTATGATTATACAGAGCGCTTTGCCGGTATCAGCGGCAACCGGGATGGCCTGCCTCAATTGCCTGACGGCCAATTTCTTCCACCCATGGACATGACCTGCGTGGAAAAAGATGCTGCAGCACGGCTTAAGGAACATTACAAAGGCAAACGCAATATCATTATCGGCCGGGCGGCTCACATCACGGGCCCGGTTGAAGGCCGTAACCTTTGCCAATTCAGAAATAAATGCTCGCTTGGATGTCCCTTTGGTGCTTATTTCAGCACGCAATCATCTACACTGCCGGCAGCCGTGAAAACGGGCAACCTGACGCTGCGTCCATGGAGCATTGTTACCAGAGTACTGTATAATAAGGACACGAAAAAAGCCACGGGGGTAGAGGTATTGGATGCGGAAACAAATCAAACCTACGAGTACAAAGCCAAAATTATTTTCCTCAATGCTTCGACGCTAAATACCGCGTGGATCATGATGAATTCGGCTACCGATGTATGGCCGGATGGGTTGGGAAGCAGTAGCGGAGAATTGGGCCATAACCTCATGGATCATCATTTAGGCATCGGTGCCGGTGGCGATGCGGAAGGTTACGAAGACAAATACTACTACGGCAATCGTCCCAACGGAATTTACATTCCGCGTTACCGGAATCTCTTTGGAGACAAACGAGATTATTTGCGGGGGTTTGGCTACCAGGGCAGCGCAAGCCGGGAAGGATGGAGCCGTAACGTTGCAGAATATAATATTGGGGCGGATTTGAAAGAGGCCCTGTCGGAACCCGGCAATTGGACTTTTGGCATCGGTGGCTTTGGAGAAATGCTCCCATATCATGAGAATAAGGTGACGCTGGACAAAACCAAAAAGGATAAGTGGGGGCTCAACGTCCTGGCGATTGATTGCGAATTAAAGGAAAATGAATTGAAGATGCGCAAGGACATGGTAAACGACGCACGGGAAATGCTCGAGGCAGTAGGTATGAAGAATGTGAGAGGAGAAGATGGAGATGGTACCCCCGGAAGAGGAATCCATGAGATGGGTACGGCCCGAATGGGACATGACCCTAAAACATCCGTGCTGAATAAATGGAACCAGGTATGGGACGCTATGAATGTCTTTGTCACAGATGGCGCATTCATGACATCAGCGGCCTGTCAGAACCCATCCCTTTCGTACATGGCCTTTACCGCCCGTGCGGCCGATTTTGCTGTTAAAGAGTTAAAGAAAATGAACCTGTAAAAGATCAATGTATGAACAGAAGAGATGCTTTATCACATGTCGGATTAATGCTCGGGGGGACTATTGTCGGAGCCGATGCATTCTTGAGCGGATGCGCGAAACGATCGGAGACAGCAGCAGCCGGCCTTGATTTTTCTCCTGATACAATTGCTTTACTGGATGAAATAGGCGAGACCATTTTGCCGACCACCGCGTCATCCCCTGGGGCCAGGGAGGCAAAGATCGGTGAGTTTATGAAAATCATCGTCACTGATTGTTATGAAGATAAAGATCAAAAAGTCTTTTTCGAAGGTATCGGTAAACTGAGCGAAAGCTCGGAAAAGAAATTCAGCAAGGGATTTATGGATCTGGACGGTTCCCAGAAACATGACTTGCTGGTTGAGGTGGACAACGAAGCGAAGGCTTACGGCAAAAATAAGAAGTCCGAAGATCCGCACCACTATTTTTCATTGATGAAGCAGTTGACGCTGTGGGGCTACTTTACGTCCGAGCCGGGGTCAACAAAGGCCTTGCGGTATGTTCCCATTCCAGGCAGATACGAAGGTTGCATTCCGTATAAGAAGGGCGACAAAGCATTCTCTGCCATTTAAGGTGCAATGTGCGAGGGACGAGGTGCAAATTATAATGTCTTGGATTCTTCTTGCCTTGTACCTTGTATTTAGACACGCATGCAAATTGTTATTCTTGACGGTTATGCGCTTAATCCCGGCGACCTAAGCTGGACAGCTTTTGAGTCATTAGGGGAAGTGGTCTATTATGATCGCTCACCGGCGGACCTTGTTAAAGAGCGCTGTCGGGATGCCTCCGTCATTATTACAAACAAGACACCCGTCGCTGCGGATACCATTTCCTATGCCACCCAACTCAAAACAATTGCCGTGACTGCCACCGGTTATAATATTGTGGATGTGGAGGCTGCGAGAAAAAGAGGTATTCCCGTTTGCAATGTGCCTGAGTATGGAACCTATTCCGTGGCACAGCACACTTTTGCCTTGCTGTTGGAATTGGCAAATCAGGTTGGCAAACATACACAAAGCGTAAACAAAGGGGAGTGGCAAGAATCGGCAGATTGGTCTTATTCCAAAACTCCAATCCGGGAGCTCTGCGGAAAAACCATCGGCATTGTGGGCCTTGGACGAATTGGACAACAGGTGGCAGTCATTGCGACCGCATTTGGTATGAATATCTTATTCAATGATATCGTTAAGCAGTCATCTATAGCAAAGGCGGTCGGCCTGGAAGCGTTGTTCGCCCAAAGTGACGTGATCTCTTTGCATTGTCCGTTAACAGAAGATAACCGCGGATTTGTCAACAAGAAACTGCTTTCATTGATGAAGGCAACTGCTTTCTTGATCAACACCTCGCGCGGACAATTGGTCAATGAAAAAGACTTAAGAGAGGCCTTGCTGCAAAATAGATTGGCCGGTGCGGCGCTGGATGTGCTCAGCGTGGAGCCACCCCTGAATGGAAATCCGTTGATCGGGTTGACCAATTGTATTATCACACCGCACAACGCCTGGATCAGTTTTGAAGCCAGAGAACGGCTGTTGCAAACAACG
This sequence comes from Cyclobacteriaceae bacterium, assembly GCA_041484175.1. Classification (GTDB taxonomy): domain Bacteria; phylum Bacteroidota; class Bacteroidia; order Cytophagales; family Cyclobacteriaceae; genus ELB16-189. The sequence goes on from JBGPGZ010000053.1 coordinate 3,083, forward strand.
CTTGAAAATGTGACGTCCGCATTGGCCGGAAAACCGAAAAATGTGGTGAACAAGATGCCCGTCATTGGTCATTAGTCACTGGTCATTAGTCATTGGTAATTTATTGGTAATTAGTAATTAGTAATTGGGAATTGGTGAAACAGGAAAATTGAACTTGGAACACTTGGGGCCTGAGACCTGAGACTTGCATATCGAGGACTCTACCTGCTCCAAACCACCAATGACCAATGACCAGTGACTATTTCACAGGATCTGCTTAATCAGGTCCATACTCGTATTCCACAGTCGCTCTGCCATCGGGGCAGCATGCTGAATTTTTTCCTTAACGGAAGGATTGCCGGGCTTTGTCAGGAAGTAACCTGAGAAGTTTACCTGGTCGTCGCTGGCCAAATAGACGAAATTCCTTGCAGCCGTATCCGGGGATTTACCAAAGAGATCGACAGCCAGGCGCAGAAAGAAATTGGTTTCACGCATTATACCCGTTTTGGCGATGCCCACATGCCCGATGTTCATCACCGGTCCCGGTGTGGGGTTGCGTCTGGCAAACTCCTGTACAAAAAGATGGTTGGCAAGCATCTCTTGGCCTAGCGCTTTCATCATGGTAAAACTATTTTTCAATGCGAGGTCGTCAAAATAGATCGTTGCATTTTTCAGCGTGGGAGCGCCGACAAGAACAATTTTTGCGGAAGGGCTTTGTTTTAGCGCTGGTAACAGTAGTTGCGTAACAGCAAAGCGGCTAAGGTACTGGATGGCAAAACCGGCTTCCAGCCCGTCGGTGGTGATCACGTGTTTTGGCAGGATCACGCCCGTGGAAAGTATCAATGCGTCGATGGAATTGGTCTTTTGCTTAATGGCATCCGCCAATTCCTTCATTCCCTTCAGGAGCGATATGTCGGCCGAAATGGATTCAATGTATTTGCTCCCCGAATGAAGTTTTATTTCATCCGTGGCCTGTTGCGTTTTGGCTGCGTCCCGGCCATGAATGATTACGCGATATCCATTTTTCGCAAGGGCGGTGGCAGCGGCCTTTCCGATGCCACTGTTTCCTCCGGTAATAACGGCTGTTTTCATCTGATTTCCATTAGAAGATAAAAGTAGTTTTTATGAGCTAATCTTTCAAAATCCATTCATAACAAATTGAGAGGTTTTAAATTGCCAATAGCAGATATTTGTTATTGGATTGTAAATCCTCCTGAAAATTTTGACATCTTACAATAGGATTTGGGCTTTCACCAATCCATCCATACTTATTCAAATTTCAACAAAACAATATGAAACGCAGAGACCATATCAAAGGATTAATGCTCCTTCCATTAGCTGGAAGCGCATTCCCGCTGAATTCCACGTTGGCTGCCGCCGGCGGAACGGGTGATTCAATAACCACCAGCGTACCTGGTACGATCAAGGACGGTCCAAATATCTTTCAGTCTATTGGCGTCGAGCCTATCATCAATTGCCGCGGTACTTTCACGATCATCGGCGGATCCATCGAGCGACCGGAGGTGCGTGCGGCGATGGAGGCTGCTTCCAAAGATTTCGTTCAATACGATGAGTTGGCGGATGGGATCGGGCGGCGGCTTGCCGAACTCACAGGGGCAGAGTGGGGTATGGTTTCGGCAGGTTGTGCCGCCGCCATGAAGCATGTAACGGCGGCATGTGTAACAGGTGGCAATCCTGAAAAACTCATCCGCATTCCCGACTTGACCGGTTTCGATAGGACCGAAGTTGTGATCCCCAGGCACTCGCGAAACTCGTATGACCACGCAATCCGCAACATCGGCGTGAAGGTCATCACCGTGGATACGCTCGAAGAATTTGAGAATGCGCTGAATCCGAGGACGGCGATGATCTACCTAATGGCTTTCGGAGCTGGTGAATCCGGGCCGCTTTCGGTGGAGGCGATCGCTAAAATAGCGAAGCCAAAAAACATTCCCATTCTGGTGGATGCGGCGGCGGAGAATCTTACGATTCCAAACATACACCTGCAGCGCGGTGCAACCATTGTGGCCTACAGTGGAGGAAAGGCCATCTGCGGACCGCAATGTGCCGGTCTTCTGCTTGGCAAGAAAGACATCCTCATGTCGGCATGGCAGGCAAGCTCTCCCCACCACGGTCCGGGTCGTGATAACAAGGTCGGCCGCGAGGAAATGATGGGGATGCTGGCGGCTGTAGAAGCCTGGAAGACCCGCGATCATGATGGGGAATGGAAACGATGGCTTTCATGGCTTGACAATATTTCTAAGGTTGTTTCCAAGATTGAAGGTGTAAAGACAGTTGTTAACGAGCCTGAAGGACTTGACAACAAGAGCCCCACGTTGATCATCTCCTGGGATCCACTGAAATTAAATATCACCGCGGAAGAAGTGGCGGAGGAGGTAGGCAGAAAGAAACCGAGGATTGCACTCGGCGGTCACAGCGAATCCGGGAATACTTCCGTTACCATCACCACCGGTCAGATGCAGCCCGGTCAGGATAAAATTGTTGCTGAAAGGATTTACGGCGTACTTACTCAAACGCGCGCTGCTAAACCCACGGCCATGCTCGCCCCGGCAGCGACCCTCAGCGGCCGGTGGGACGTGAGTGTTGAATTCTTCAGCGGCAAGAGTCAGCACACGTTCATGATCGAACAGGAAGGCAATTGGATCCAGGGATCACACCAGGGAGATTTTTCGGTGCGCGATATGGCCGGAACCATCGAAGGAGATCAGATAAGACTGCGCAGTGTCGACCGTCGCCCGGGCGATTCCATCACCTTTATCTTCTCAGGCACCGTTTCCAGCGATGCAATCTCGGGGGACATTTATATGGGTGAATACCGGACCGCCAAGTTTGCGGCAAAGCGATACACCTACAAGAGCAAGCGCGAACGGATCATGGTTCCGGGGGGACCGCCATTGGCAACCTAATTGTTTCAAGTCTTAAGTCTCAAGTCTCAGGTTCAATGTCCAATGCTCCGGGTTTCTAGTTTCGTGTTTCAGGTTTCAGAATTAAGAATTCTTTGTGCCTTGGTGTCCCTGCCTGCGCGAGGCGCTTCGGCCTGCGAGTTTGTGGCAAACAACAGTTACTGTATTTTCGATCTAAAACAAAACCGTTAAGAAATGATAAACCCTAAGGTATCTGCGCTTTCATCAATTCTATTTCTTTTGGTTTGCTTTCTGTCTGGTCAAACGCTACAGGCTCAAGAAATAGATCTCTTATTAAAAGGCGGTCATGTGATCGATCCTAAGAATCACCTGGATTCAAAAATGGACCTTGCTATTGTCAATGGCAAAATTGCTCAGGTGGGGCCGGACATTCCCACAAGAAATGCCAAACTCGTTGTCGATGTCACCGGCATGTACGTAACACCGGGTCTCATTGATATGCACGTTCATATTTTTCATGGCACAGAACCAGATGCTTATATCGCGAATGGCCTGACGAGTCTTCCGCCTGACGCATTTACCTTTAGGGCAGGCGTGACCACGGTGGTGGATGCCGGTAGCTCCGGATGGAGAAATTTTCGATTAATGAAAAAGCAAACGATTGACCGATCCCAAACAAGGGTATTGGCTTTATTAAATATCGTTGGCAATGGGATGGTGGGGCGGTTTGAGGAACAGGATGTAAACGACATGAACCCCGTTCAGACGGCCCACATGATCAAGCGGCTGTTTCCGGATATTATTGTGGGTATTAAGGCCGCTCATTATTGGGGTGATTTTACACAGGTGGATCGGGCGGTAGAGGCTGGCAATTTGGCCGGCGTGCCGGTGATGGTTGACTTTGGCGAGCATAACCCACCCTTGTCAATTGAGGACTTGTTTATGAAGCACCTCCGTCCTGGCGATATGTTTACACACACCTTCTCCTACGGACCCGCAAACCGCGAAACCGTCGTGGATGAAAATGGCAAGGTGAAACCTTTCGTATTGGAGGCTCAAAAACGCGGGATCATTTTTGACGTCGGTCACGGCGGCGGCGCCTTCTCATGGCGTCAGGCTGTCCCCTCCATGCAGCAGGGTTTTCGACCCAACGTCATTAGCACCGATCTGCATGCCGACAGCATGAATGGAGGTATGAAGGATATGAGCAACGTCATGTCCAAATTTCTCAACATGGGCATGTCTCTTCAGGATGTCGTTTTGCGCTCCACCTGGAATCCTGCCAATGTGATCAAGAGAACGGATTTGGGTCATTTAAGTGTTGGTGCCGATGCAGATGTTTCCGTATTTAGCGTGCGGAAAGGGGATTTCGGATTTATCGACGTACGAAAGACAAAACTGAAGGGAACGCAAAAACTCGAAGCTGAGTTAACGGTTCGCGCGGGAAAAATTGTGTGGGATTTGAACGGCATCAGTACGCCGGCATGGGACGCCAAACCTAACTAAGGAGTGAACGCAGGCCTCCGGGCGCTTGGAGCGGTCAGACGCCTGATCTCTTCGTGAACTTGCATAAAGACACAAAAAAGAAGGAAGTATGGTTTCCAAAAAGAAAGCAATCGCACTGGGCATATTGTTACTACTTGTTCCAGCATTTTCGTGGGCCCAGCAATATGATCTTTTGATAAAGAATGGGCGTGTGATTGATCCCAAGAACCAGCGCGACGCAAAAATAGACGTTGCCATCAAAGACGGAAAAATAGCCAAAACAAGCGCTGATATTCCTGCATCGCAGGCAAAAAAGGTAGTGGACGCAACCGGCATGTTGGTTACCCCCGGGTTGATCGATATTCATACGCACGTTTTTGTTGGCAGTAAGCCCGATACATTTGCGGATGGTTTTTCCAGCGTGTCTCCGGACGATTTTACTTTCCGGTCGGGGGTTACTACCGTGGTCGATGCCGGGACCTCAGGCTGGCGGAATTTCCCGGTTTTCAAGGAGCACGTTATTGACAAATCCCAGACGCGTGTGCTGGCTTTTCTGAATATCGCGGGCTCCGGCATGAGCGGAAACCCCGATCAGCAGGATGTCCAGGATATGGACCCGAAGATGACTTCCCTGGCTATTCAAAAATATCCGGAGATTATTGTGGGCGTAAAGATCGGGCATTACGAAGGGAGTGAATGGACGCCTTTTGACAAAGCCCTTGAAACAGGACGTCTGGCCAATGTACCCGTATTTGTGGAATGCCACCTTCCGCAGTTGTCGCTGGAAGGCCAATTGAGCCGAATGCGTCCGGGAGATATTATCACGCATTCTTTTGAGAAAGTTTCCGAGCGGATGTCGGTGGTTGATGAACAAGGGAAGGTTCGACCGTTTGTGATGGACGCCAAGAAGAAAGGAATTCTGTTTGATGTGGGGCATGGCGGTGCAGGCTTCTGGTTTAGCGAAGCTTTGCCGGCATTGCAGCAAGGACTTTTGCCGAATTCATTTGGCACAGATCTGCACCGTTTCAGTATGAATGCCGGAATGAAAAGTATGCTCAATGTGATGTCGAAATACATGGCGATGGGGATGAGCCTGGAGGATATCATAACCAGGGCTACATGGAATGCCGCAAAGTCTATCAAACGAGAAGATCTTGGAAACCTGAGCGAAGGTTCCGTAGCCGATGTAACCGTGCTCAGCCTGCTTCAGGGAAGCTTTGGGTTCACGGATGCCGGTGGAAATAAAATTACAGGAGATCGCAAGTTGGAAGCGGAGTTGACTGTCCGCGGTGGAAAAATTGTATGGGATCTGAATGGTATTGCTGCGCAAAAGCTCAAGCAGTAAGGTAGCTGTATTTAAAACAAAGATATTGATGTCCCGTCTGAAGATACTGCTCCTTGCTTTACCGCTGGTTTGTCTTATGCAGTGCAAGGGACCAACCGATGTGCACGGCGACGCTGATAACGGCGGACTTTTTCTACCCGATGGTTTTGAAGCACTCGTCGTGGCGGACAGTATCGGACCTGCCAGGCATCTTGCCGTCAATGAGAATGGAGATATTTATGTTAAACTGAGATATTCCCGCGGCGGAGGGTCAAAAGGAAATGTAGCACTCCGCGATACCACCCGCGATGGGAAGGCTGATATTATCAGGCGGTTCGGTGCTTATGAAGACCGAGGGGGATACGGCACCAGTATGCGAATCCACGAGGGCTATCTCTACTTCAGTTCCGCACGCGTCGTTTACAGGAATAAGTTAACGCCTGGAAAGCTGATACCGGAAAGCAAAATGGAAGTGATCCTGACGGATGATCACCCCGGTGGAATTCATTGGCATATGACCAAGCCGGTCGCATTTGATGATCAGGGACATATCTTCGTTCCGTTCGGAGCTCCATCCAATGCGTGTCAGGATCTTGAACTCACACCCGCGGGCAAGCCCGGGTTCCCCGGCTTAAATCCCTGTCCCGAACTTGAATTGCACGGCGGTATTTGGCGATTTGATGCAAACAAAACAGGCCAGACCCAAAAAGATGGAAAGCTCTTCGCCACCGGTCTCCGGAGTGTCGTGGCCATGGACTGGAACCCGTTTGATCGGAATCTGTATGTCGTGATGCATGGAAGAGACGATCTGTTTTTATTATATCCCAACTTTTATACACCCTGGCAAAGTGCCGTGCTTCCATCGGAGGAGTTTTTAAGAATAACGGATGGAAGCAACGCCGGCTGGCCCTATTATTATTATGATCAGCTCCAGGGGAAAAAAGTAGAGGCACCTGAATATGGGGGGGATGGGAAGCGGGAGGGGAGGGGAAGAAAGTATTTACAGCCTTTAATCGGTTTCTCAGGTCATTGGGCTCCCAACGATTTATTTTTTTACAAAGGAGATCAATTTCCGGAGCGGTATAAGAATGGGGCTTTTATTGCTTTCCACGGTTCTACTAATCGCGCACCTTATCCGCAGGCAGGTTATTTTGTTTGTTTTGTTCCATTCAACAAAGGAGAGCCCTCCGGGACCTGGGAGGTTTTTGCCGATGGTTTTACCGGCGTTGATACGGTTGTCAACACCAGCGATGCGGTGTACAGGCCCATGGGAATTGCGATGGGGCCGGACGGATCATTGTATATCAGTGAGTCTGAAAAGGGCAAGATCTGGCGGATCTTGTTTAAAGGGGATCGGGATAAATTCGGGGCCGTGCAATTGATCAGCATGGAAAAACGAAAAAAATTATCCCATATCAGAACACCGGATGTGGTAAATGATAATCTTGACAAGGATAAAGTAATGGATGCGGGAACCAAGATTTATTCCACCTACTGCGGTGCCTGTCATCAGCGCAATGGCAAAGGTGATGGAAGTCGCTTTCCCCCGCTGGCGGGTTCTGAATGGGTGAAAGGCGACAAAAGTAAATTGATCACTGTTTTGTTAAAGGGGTTGCAGGGACCTGTTAAAGTGAGGGGGATCCCTTATAATGTTTCAATGCCTCCGCAAAATTTTCTAAGTGACAAGGATATTGCTGAAGTGTTGACACATATCCGGAAACATTTTGGCAATCGTGCCAGCGCGATCAAAACAGAGGAAGTTGAAAAGGTCAGAAAGAGTTTAAATGCCAAGAAATAGAAGGCACAAATATCTGTATTATTGACCATAGCCCATGGACATTGTTCACATCCTGCAGGAGGAACTTGTTTCGTTTTTGGGAGTCGAAGGACTTCTGAAAATATTCCAATCCGGCGACTACAGTTCCCTGCTTACGCTAAAAGGGATCCAAACCGCCATTGCCCCGCTCATTCCCCTTATTTTGTTGTTAGAGATCTTCCGGGCCCTTTTGTACAGCCGTTTCAGGCTGTCCGATTACAAAGTCACTTTTTTGACTTATATATTCAACCGCTTTGTTTCAAGATTTATCTCTATCGCCGCGGTGGCGTTTTGCATTGGCCTTTTTGAAAAATACGGATTGCTCACTACATCCTTTACATGGTACTGGCTGATCTATGGTTACATCGTGTGGGAATTCTCGCACTTTGTTTACCACTACCTCGCGCATAAAGTCCGGTTGTTCTGGTGTCTGCACTCATCCCACCATGCCCCGGAGGCGATGAATCTGTCGGTCAGCTATGCTCACTTTTTTTTGGAAGCGCCCTATGCCGATGTGATCCGGACCTCGATCTGCATTTTAGCCGGCGTCAATCCGCCGCTCCTTTTCTTCATCATGTTTATCGATGGTACCTGGGGAGCCTTTATTCACGTAGGTGAAAATATGTTGAAAGACGGGCGGCTTGGATTCTTGAATCGCATCATCTTAACGCCTTCGCATCATCGCGTACATCACGCACGTAATCCATTGTACATGGACACGAATTTCTGCAATTTGCTGAATGTATGGGACTGGGCTTTTGGAACCCTGCAAGATGAGAAGAAGGAAGTGCTTATCGAATACGGCATAACGCGACCGATGAATGCCGGAAGTTTTTTGGATATGTACTTTGGCGAGATTGTCGCATTGTGGCGGGATGTCAAAAACGGACCAGGCCTAAAGAATAAGTTCCTTTATCTGTTTATGCCGCCGGGTTGGAGCCATACGGGTGAACATAAAACGGCGAGGTTGGCAAGGGATGAGTTTCGCAAAAGAAATCAAAACTTGTGAATCAGCCTGTGGTCGGTGATAATACCCCACAACTGCCGCAAGTTTAGCGCCGTTGAGAATACTATCGCCAATCGAATTCCATACGTGTAAAAAGCCTTTGTTTTGTCGGGCTGACGGATGATCATTCTGATATAAATAGTAGCTTTATTGAAATAAGAAAACAATGGCAAAAATATTTGCTTTGATCGTTACTATGATGATTGTCAATGGATTTTCAAAGAATGCGGACCACATGGAAGCACTAGTTTACAAAGTCGGCAGGCTAAAAGATGCTATCAAGATGGATGGCAATTGGGACAAGCCGCAATGGCAAAATACGCTCGCCATAGACCTCACGAATTACATGGGAGATATACCCAAATTCAAGCCAGCGGTGCAAGCCAAAATGATGTATGACGATTCAAACCTGTATATTATATTCCGGGTCAAGGATCACTACGTCCGGTGCATTACAAACCAGATCAATGGCCGCGTGTGGGAGGACTCATGTGTCGTATTCTTTTTCTCACCAGATACAAATTTGCCCGAACAGTATTTTAATCTCGAAATCAATTGCGGTGGTACGCCTTTGATGTACTACAATATTATTCCGAGGGAGCACGGCGTAAAGTTGGAATTGGAGGACATAAAGAAGGTTGAGATTGCACATTCTATGCCACAACTCGTTGATCCGGAAATTACAGAACCGGTTACATGGACCATTGAATACAGGATTCCTGTCGCCGTGCTGGAGAAAGTCGCCCGCGTAACACGTCCAAAAAAAGGAGTTACGTGGAGAGCAAACTTCTATAAAATAGGTGATAAGACTTCGAATCCTCACTGGATAACATGGTCTCCGGTTGTCAACGACAAACCGAATTTTCATCTTCCACGCTATTTTGGAACGCTTGAATTTCAATAATCCGTCAAAAAAAAATAATGAAAACTAAAGTCCCTTTTTTCGTCAGCCTCTGGTTAATTTCCTTTGTAGCATTCAGTCAATCAAAAAATAAACTGGAGGTTGGGATTGGGGTTGCAGATCTGTCGGGAGACAGCGCGGTCATTCTTGACCCCCTTCATGTTAAAGCGGTAGTCTTCCGCCAGGGAGCTGTGCAGTTTGCGCTGGTAGAGTGTGATGTTGTTGGGATCTCAAGCGATGTCAATTTGCTCGCACGCGAAAAAGCCGCCATCAAGACAGGCATTCCGTTGAACAATATCTGCGTAGCCGCCACGCATACGCACATGGATAGTCCGCACAAAGATATAACTGCCCCCGTTTTACAGGCCATTACGGATGCGCAGACGGCGCTGAAGCCGGTCGTGTTGAAAACAGCGCTTGGCCAGCAATTCAATGTCTCTTTTAACCGGAGGTATTTTATGAAGGATGGTACCGTTGTCTTCAATCCGATGTTTCTCAATCCCGGAATTGTCAGGCCTGCTGGTCCCATTGATCCGGAAGTTGGCATTGTTATGTTTTATGACGAGGCAAAAAATAAGCCGATGGCATCGCTGATTAATTTTGCGATCCACCTGGATATTGTAAAGGAATATGGCACTGTTTACCAAAAAACGGGTCCGGGCTCAAGAAATTCTGTGAGTGCCGATTGCCCTTACTGGATCCAGGAATCATTCCGGAAAGACTTTGGAAACCAGTTTAATTCGATATGGCTCACCGGGTGCTGCGGAAATATCAATCATTGGGATTTTTCAAAACCCGGCCCTCAAAGCGGACACAAAACCAAATCGAAACAGGTAGGAGATTCCTTGTATAACTCAATTAAAAAAGCATTGCCAAACTTAAGGGAGGAAACACCCATGCTTGCTTCCCGCTCACGGACGATACAGGTTCCGCTGCAAACTTATACGGGTGAGGATCTGGCCTGGGCAAAGCAGGTGAACAGTACGAAATTGTCATCCAAAAGTGAAGAGCCGAATGAACGGAAACAATTCCTGGATAATCAAAAGAAGATCCGGATTCTTTGGCTGGATGAACAGAAACAAAATGGAAATGTGACATTGCCATTGGATGTCCAGGTTTTTCGCTTAACCGCCAATACCGTCATCGTGACATTACCCGGAGAAATGTTTGTTGAGCATAGTTCGACGATCAAAAACCTTTCTCCTTTCGAAAATACGTTCGTTGTTGAATTGTCAAATAATTCCGCCATCGCCTATGTACCCAACAAGAGGGCATTTTCTCAAGGGGGCTATGAAGTTGAAAATTCAAGACTGGCTCCCGGGGGAGGAGAAATGCTGGTCGAAGCGGCGATCGAGATGTTGCATGAACTGAAGAAGGATGCTCAATAAAAAGACGCTGGATTCTGGCTGCTGGATTCTGGTCGATGGATTCTGACACTCACAGCTTGTGAATAAAACTTAAATGAAATATTAAAATGCAGAAAAGAAAAGTTGTTCACCCGGATCGCAATCCTGATTTTGTGACGGGAGCCTATTCCGACGGTGTGATCGTGGATGGTTTCTTATTTGTAAGCGGCCAGGCTTCGGTGGATTTTAAAACGTCAAAATTCATGCTGGGTACTATTGAAGAAGAAACTGCTCGTACGCTTGACAACATCAAAGCTATTATAGAAGCGGCCGGCGCCAGGATGGAAAATGTGGTTAAGTGTACCGTTCACCTGGCGGATATCCATGAGTTTGACCGGTACAACAAGGTATATGCAACCTATTTTACCGGCATCAAACCGGCGCGAACAACCGTGCAGTCCGTTCTTGCCGGAGGGATAAAGGTTGAAATCGATGCGATTGTGCAGACCCAGCAAGAAACTGCGGGGTGA
>JBGPGZ010000054.1:0-14284 GCA_041484175.1 Cyclobacteriaceae bacterium
CCGGCCTACCGATTACCTACTGTGTTACAAACTTCCCCACGTCGTTCAAAAATTTGTCCGGATCGAGCCAATAGTTGCGGCTGTATTGGCCGACGTATTTCCAGTTCTTTTGTTCCAGCAACTCCGGGAGAGAGGCGTGGCGCTCTTTTGAAGAAAGGCTTTTGCAATAGTTATTATCATCCGTGAGAATGATGCCCATGTACTGCCGGTCATGGAGTATCGTAAGATCAGCAAAGGGGAAACGGTCCTCGGCAATTTCTGCCTTGGAGAATTTACCTTCGGCCAGCGTCCTGATTTTTCTTTTTAAGTACCAGCTATTCGAATGGTCCGTTGAAGAAGGTACGAATGGACTGAATGACCCCTGCGAAACATTGCGGGCATAGTTGAGATAGCTTTTCAGCAGCTTTGGCCCGCGGTTGACGGTGTCTTCGACGTTGAGTTCTTCGGGCCAGATGCTCGTGACGACCACAATTTTTTCGCGCGCACGCGTAACGGCAACATTAAGCCTGTTTTCACCACCTGCCTGGTTTAAACTTCCAAATTGCACATTCAGTTTCCCCTTCTTGTCCGGCGCATACGCGATCGAGAATAGGATGATATCCTTTTCGTCACCCTGGACATTTTCAATGTTTTTGATAAATAATGTTTCGGGTATCGAGAACTGCCCTGCGGTTTTCTCTTCCAGAAGGTCCATGATCAGGTTTTGCTGCGGGGCATTGAATGTAATCACACCGATTGATTTTTTTGGATCGATTTTGATCAAGTCTAAAACGAGCTCCACAATCTTTTCAGCCTCGACGCGGTTCGTGTTCTCGGTCCAGGTTCCTGACAGCTTGAGATATTCAATCGGAGGTTCAGCCCGGTTTACGGCATTTCGATCCGGCAACAACTGCAGCCTGCCCTGGTAAAAATGTTGATTCGAAAAATCGATCAGGGGAAGCGACTGACTGCGGTAGTGACTTCGCAAATCGACGGTTGACAAATAACGGTTGCAGAGTTCCAGCAGTGAGTTGACTTCCTGATCCGGGTCGTCCGTATCTTCCTCCTGCCAACGTACCTGGTACAGGTCGCTGGGTCGCAATTGCTGATCATCGCCGGCTACCACCACCTGCTTGCCCCGGTACATCGCAGGAATTCCACGCTCGGCAAAACATTGGGAGGCCTCATCAAAGACTACGAGGTCGAACATTTCCCTCATCGGAAAGATCGCAGAAACCGATTCGGGTGAAACCAGCCAACAGGGAATCACGCGGAAAAGCTCGTCTTCAAATTCACTCACCACTTTGCGAAGCGGCCAGACCCGCTTTTTCTTGGTTGCCTGGTGATACAAATCGCGGTAGGTAACGAGGTTGTTGAGCCGGTTAAATTCGAGATCGTCCGTTACACGCTCCCGTGCCCGCAACAGAAGAATTTCATTGCTGATTTTTTGCTTTTCCTGGATCTTTTCACGGAGTTCCGTCTCCAATAATTGCAATTTTCCCGAAGAAACGATGCTCAATACCGGATACTTGGTCTCAATATGTTCTATCCAGGCGAGACACAAACTGTTCAAAAACAATTTCTCGAGCTGGGGATAGTCCCACCCCTCGGTTGCACTGTAAAGACGCTGGACAATGTTTTTCTCATCGGGGGTTAAGGATTCCTTTTGGCGGTCAAACTCAACCAATGCATCGAAATCACTTTTGAGGATGGTTGCCAGCTCGGCGGGTTGCCCATCTTGTTGAGTGAGGACGGTGAGCTGTGTAGGCGTAAAATAATTGAACCAGAGTATTTTCTTTAGCGGCACTTCTTCCAGCAGTTTGAACAGCGTTTGGAAGCGGTTATGGAATTCATCCCAACTGAGGCGGGAGGGATCTGCAATGTTCTTGAGTCCTCGGATGGAATGGTAAAGAACTTTGGCCTTCATGGCGCGTTGCTGGTCCTGGAACCAATATTGAAACTCCGCATTGGAATAACCCTCCGGAATTCGGATCAGCCATTTTTTCGCCCTTAATTTTGATAGATTATGCTGGAGGTTAAGGCGGTTGTCCAGCTTTTTTTCCAATGTTCGAAACCCGTCCTTGTTACTTTTTAATCCGTTGGCAACCAGCGTACGGGTGATAAAGATCTTATCCTTTGAAAACAGTTCCCAGCGGATCAATCCAACTAGATTTCTGCGCGCCTTCATGCTTCTCGTTAGTGCTTCCTGGAATTGCCCAAGCTGATGAAGGGCAACGGAAATTTCGGGACCTTCCTCTTGAAAGCACTCAGCTACGACGCGTTCTATATTGGAAAGCCACAGTGAACTCGTTTCTTCATCAGTCTCATTCGTCATACTTTGAAGCAACTTAAATCGCTCTTCGCAGCCAAGCAGTTCAATCAGATGATCGGCTTCCTGCTTCTTGCTAAATAATGCCTCACATTCCTCCCAGGTAAGATCCGCCCCCGACAGGTCCTTGAGTTGCTTCAGGATGGACTCAAAGAACAGCGGTATTTCCTTGAGGTGGCGTTGAAGCGTTTGCCGGTCGCTCAGCTTGTAAGCAGCGAATGATCTTCTTTCGCGCCAGGGATAGCCAGGCTGTTCAAATTGACCGGCATAGAAGGAATATGATTTCAGTTTGCTTAGAAATTCCGGAATGCTGTCAAGGCGAAAGTGCTGATACTCCTGTTTGAGGTTGATAAAGACCGAGGCCGGATCGGAGCGAAGATACAGTTCCTTGACGCAGGCGCCTGATTCCTGCTCATCGAACAGCGCCATCCGGAACTCTTCAAGTGCTTCGGTAATTTGATCGATCCTCCGGCTTGTCTGATAAAACGTCCGTTCTAATTGAATGGCATCAAGGCTGTTGTTTCTCGTCTTGTACTCATTCACCAGGTCAATTTGTGTAGCAATTTTTTCGTAAACAGCCTTACGGTCATTTTTGAAATCATGGACCAGTCCCAGAAAGGGGGCAAGCCTTGCCTCCGTGAGTCGGGCGTACACTACATCGAGGGCAGCCCGTTTCTGACAAACCACGACAATGCGTTTGCCATTGGAGATCCCGTCACAGATTAAATTACATATCAGCTGTGATTTTCCGGTGCCCGGCGGCCCCTGCACCACCAGCGAATTGCCGAGCTTGACAGCCTTGAGGGCATTCTCCTGCCATACATCGAGGGGAAAGGCAGGGTATACTTTCTCCTCCTTCACCTGAGCGATAAAGTTGGAACTGTGAGTAGGCTTTAAAGTATTCCGGGTCAGAAAAAAATCTTCCAGATCGGTGATCTTCTCGTTTTCAATCAGGTCGAGGTAATCAGGAACCAGGTACGAGCCGGCTTGCGGAAATATTCCCAGCACTGCTTCTGGGAAAAGTTTCAAGGCCCCGTTGTTGTGTTGCTTTTCAAATTCCTCCCTGTTGAACGACACGAATGACGTCAGTTCGTTCCGATAGTTGTCGGGATTAAAGTGGATGTCGACCGGTCCTTTTTGCAAAAACTGGTAAAGGGCAGTCCGGAAGACGGTACTGTCGCGATCAGTTTCCTCAAAATTCTCCTCGAGCAGTGACTCATCCACCCCGACCTGGTTATAAAATGCATAGGCCAGGAGAAAGGACTTGTTAAAAGAAATGTCGGCGTCCGCGCGGGGCTGGATTACCCATTGGTTGTTTTGCTGCTCCAATTCCACAGGGAAGAAGATGAGGGGGCACCGCACCAGTGTGCCATCGATAAATTTTCCACGGATAAAGGGCCAACCCAGGTGTAGGTCTTTTGATCCACGTTCTTCAAATATGAAATGATCCAGCCGCTGAAGCTTTTTTAATTTCTTGCTGGCTTCATTGGCCGCTTCCATGCGCGTATCTATGATGGGGCAAACATTTTTTTTCCTTCCCGCAATCAGGGACTCAATCAAGGAAAACGACTTTTCACCGTTAAATTGACTCAACTCGTGCACATCCAGGAACTGCTCAGAAGAAAGCCGGGGAAGAAAAAGCGAACGGTTGTTCCCCGAAAGGTTGGTTTGCCTTCGCAGGTAATTCCTTAACAATTTTTTGGTAACGTCCTGTTGTTCCACGCTAATCTTTCACGGTAAGGTAAGGCTTTATCTTTTTAAAAATTGAGGAGTCCATCAAGGCAAGGCCCTTTAACTCGTCCACGGACTTGAATTCGCCATGTTGAAAACGATAAGCGGTAATTGATTTAGCCAGGTTGAATTTGATGTAGGGGAGGGAGCTCAGTTTTTTTTGGTCCGCCTCGTTAATATTGATCATGCGAGGCTGAAAGTCAGCGCTGATAAACGACCGTTTCTTTATCGTATTGATCACGGTGGAGTCCAGGCCATATACTTCGCTGAGCTGATCCATTGAAATGAATCCGCCGAGCCGGTCGCGGTACGCTGTGATTCTCATCGAAAGTTTTGGACCGATGCCATAAATCCTGATAAGCTGAACAGTGTCGGCCGTGTTGAGGTCAAAAGGTTCAGCAGCAATCGCCCTGTTAGAACGGATTGGCGGTGGTGTTATTGTTGATAGCGTTCTCTTATCTGGCAAATTGATAAAGGGGTACAGTCTCAAAAAAGAGGTAGAATCCATTCCATAGATCCGGCTCAAGTCACTTTTGATTCTGAATTTTCCTCCTTTGGTGCGGTAGTTGACGATTCGTTTGACAAGTATTTCCGATATACCCAGGTTGCTGAGATCTTCCTGCGAAGCGGTATTGGGATCAAACGCAAAAGGCCGGGAAGATGATAATACAGCGGTGTCCGCCGGTTTGTCCCACTGCCAGGTAGACACCAAACTATCCAACTTTATATTGCCTTGAGCCTCACAGGCCGGGTGCCGGATAAACCACCATCGATAAACGGGCTCCGAAAACAGAAGGACAACCATCAGGGGAAGTAAGATCAAAAAAGCGTTGGTCTCCGTTCGCGAGAACCCAAAGTAACTTTTAATCCTGGATCGAATCCTGTTGATCATGTTTCAAGTCTCATACAAAGTCACGAAGAATTCATGCTTTATTATTTCCACGGAGACAAAGTCGGGTCTAAGTCTCTTCCGGATTTCTATTTCCAATTGCCCGGATCTAATCGCCACGATTTTACGTATACGAGTTGATTTTCGTCGAGGTAATTTTTTTGGAGCGCTTCTTTTAACAAATGGTCAAAATCGCTCAGGCAGACCAGGGGTATATTAGCCTCTTCAAAATTCCTGACGGATACATCAAAGCCGTAAGTGAAAATGGCTATCATTCCAAGTACGCGAAGGCCGGCATCTTTGAGCGATTGTGCGGCCTTGAGCGAACTTCCGCCGGTAGATACGAGGTCTTCTATGAGGACCACTTTCTGTCCCTTCTCGATCTTTCCTTCAATCAGGTTGCCCATTCCGTGATCCTTTGGCTTCGGTCTGACATAAATGTAAGGGAGTTGGAGGGAATCAGCCACGAGGGCTCCTTGCGGGATACCGGCAGTGGCTACGCCTGCAATGCATTCAGCTTCCTTGAAATTTTCACTTACCGCGGTGACCAGTTCATTTTTGATCATTGTTCGAATTGCCGGGTAAGAAAGGGACAACCGGTTATCGCAATAGATAGGAGACTTCCAGCCCGAGCTCCAGGTAAAAGGTTTCTTGTAATTCAATTGGATGGCCCCAATTTCCAATAACCTGGATGCAACAGGGCCTGCCGTTTTTTCCTGAATTTTCACAATACTCATCGATTGCCAATTTATTATGAAAAAACCCTAAAATCTATTTGTCTGATAGCTAATAATTCATGTTTTTGCGATCGTGGTAGCCTGCCCTAAAACCTCATGAACCTGTTTGTTAACGATATTCCGGTTCGGATTTTAAAACCCGCCAAAAGACCCGATGCAGGGGATATTAACAGTGAAATCGACGCAAAAAAAGAGTCCATCACCAAGTCCAAACTCATGAACAACGTATGGGTGAAGCATGCCAGCATTGATGACCTGGATATTATCCTTGATTTGGTCAATTCCAGGGTGCCCATGAATCTTCATTCTCTGTTTGTGTCGGTAGAAGACTATGAGTCGGTAAAGATTTACCTGAAGAAGAAATACAAGGTAATCAAGGCTGCCGGTGGATTGGTGCGTAAGAAAGAGAAGTTCCTGATGATCTACCGGATGAAGAAATGGGACTTGCCAAAGGGTAAGAAAGAAAACGGAGAAAACTATCTGCAGGCTGCCATCCGGGAAGTCATTGAAGAATGCAACATACAGGTGAAGATTGGCAACAAGATCTGCACCACCTGGCATACCTATACGATGAACAAAAACAGCATGCTCAAAAAAACGCGGTGGTTTGTGATGGACTTGACCGATGATTCAAAAGGACGGCCTGCCACTGAAGAAGACATTGAAGAAATCCGATGGATGACCCAAAAAGAAGTCTATCACGCCCTGGAAAATTCCTACCGCTCGATCCGTTTTGTGTTTGAAGAATATTACAGCAAATCGGATAACTCCGTAGAAAAAAAATAGAAAAAACAACCTTGGGAAAAGCCCATTTATAATCTATATCTAAATCATTCGGAGTACCGGCCAAGGTAAGGTATACTCATAATTTGTACGGAATAAAACTGCTTACATCACCTCCGTACCGGTGCACTTCGCGGATGATCGAAGAACTGATGTAGGCAAATTGCGGAGAGGTAATCAAAAAGACAGTCTCCAGATCAGCATTGAGTTGCCTGTTTACCTTGGCAATGCTGTTCTCGTATTCAAAATCAGTCGTGTTTCGCAGCCCGCGCAATAAGTAGCGGGCATCATTGCGCCTTGCAAATTCTGCGGTCAGTTCGGAAAATGGCTGGGTCTTGATGTTGGGGTATGATGCAAAAGTCTCTTTGATCCGGTCCACCATAAATTCAATCTTGAAGTAGCGCTGGTCTTTCGTGGTGTTGTAGCCGATGGCGATAATAATCTGATCGAAAAGTTCCAGGCCGCGGAGCACGATGTCTTCATGCCCCTTGGTGAAAGGATCAAACGTCCCGGGAAAAATGGCGATGCGTTTCATATCCCTGGTCAGCTCAGACAGCCATGTTGAAACGGATTGCGCGGAAAACGGTGCTCAAGAAGACCTGACTTTAACGGTTTAGTAAATTCATCGAAAACAGATCAAAGAAATGATGCTCCTGCACTTCGTCAAACATATATCCAAATTTGATGTGGGAAGGCCGTCCGCCAAAAACTACATTGCGGATATACTTATAGAACTCCTGGTAGTGCGGTGAATTCCTCCCGATATAGCCCCACAACACTACCTGGCTGGTATTTTGATCCAGTCCCAGTCCCTTCATCACCAGCATGATGTACTTGATGTAATCAGCAAACTGCTTGATGGAAAACTGGTTATAGTAAACCAGTTTCTTATTCTTCACGGATAGGATGTGCAGTTTAAACCGGTCGACATAGATATACAAAGGAGTTCCGGACGATCCATGCTCGTAGTTCAGGACACCTTCGATCAGCGTGGCGGACTGATGGACAAAGGCCACCGATGTATTGGCGTATTGCCCTTTGATCCAGGCATACAGTTCTTTCGGCACTGCAAATACGGTTACCACTTCCGAATGAATATGACGGCAAAACAAAACTTCATCTTTTTCGGCGTCCAGCTGGGCATTGAAGCACAAATATTCGCCGGCCTCTTGCTCGATGAAGAGGGAATCAGGTACCTGCACCAGCTTGTTGTTCTTTACGGAGATAACCACTTTTCTCCAGAAACCGGCCATCAGCAATTCATGCGATTCAAAAAGAACGCGAAGCACCGACAGCATGTCGTCGTGGGAGCTCAGGTCATTCAAAATATAATCCTCAAAGAACACCAGAAGTTTATCGGATGAATCCACGACGGCGACTCGAAGATCGCGCACTCCCAGCTGCACCAGGAGTGTATATTGATGAAGTTTTTCTTCATCAAACCGGTCGTCCTTTATCTTCTTGATCAGCTTATAACTAACAGCTGTGGCTTGCAAAGGGGATGAATTTTATGGTTGATTTCCACTGGCTTGCACTCCTGCAATTATACCTATTTTATGCCGTTAAACACAACGGTCACAATTTAAAATAACCCCGTAGACCGGCAATTTCGACGGGTTGTCGAACAAGTTGAAAGATACCATGAAGTGTTTCGGAAGGCATTGTCTGAATCTCAATCCAGTGCAGAAACCGAGCGGTCTTGATGATTTGGTCTTTTTTTTTCATCTCCGGGTCATGCCCGGTTATCAGCTTACCGCCGACAGGGTTGAGCAAGAAGAAAAATTCGATTGCATGGAGGGGTTTTCGGATGAATTCACACGCAAAAAGAAAATCTCCGGCGTTGGTTTCCAAACCCGTTTCCTCCAATACTTCGCGCGCCACACAGGCCGTCAGCGATTCTCCAAAATCTACGCCACCCCCCGGTGGTGCCCAGAAATCGTGGCCGTAAAGCGACCGGTGATTTACCATCAGTAACCTCTCATTTTCGATCAGGAGCCCGCAAGACCTTACACGCAGGCGGTTTCCATACAGTTCGCTGACTTGATTGGTCATGGTGTGTCAAAATGAATTAACCGGTACGAAATTTGATTCATCGAATGCAGTGGTATGAATTAACGAGTTAATCCTTAAATTTGACAAAAAAACACAGTTATGATTATGAAGCGCGTTTTAATTTTAATCTTCGGAGTTGTAGTGGCAGGTGTGGCCTTTGCCCAAACAACACCAACCAAGGCCAGTGGCCCGGCTATTACCTGGGAAAAATCTACGCATGATTTTGGGGATATGACGGCGGGTGACAAGGTTGAGTACACATATAA
This sequence comes from Cyclobacteriaceae bacterium, assembly GCA_041484175.1. Classification (GTDB taxonomy): domain Bacteria; phylum Bacteroidota; class Bacteroidia; order Cytophagales; family Cyclobacteriaceae; genus ELB16-189. The sequence continues at coordinate 8,767 of JBGPGZ010000054.1, forward strand.
GTTTACCAATACCGGCACTGAACCGTTGATCATTACCAATGTGACAGTCACCTGTGGCTGCACTCTGCCAAAACAATGGCCTCGCGACCCTGTGGCCGCAGGCAGCAAAAGTGAAATCACCGTGGCTTTTAATTCCACCGGCAAATCGGGTAAGCAAAACAAAGTCGTCACGGTCATTTCCAATGCAGTAAACACAGAAGCTGCCCAGATAACGTTTACCGCGAACGTACTCGAAAAGAAGACACCTCAGTAACACCGGATAAAAAAATCATGAGAATGGGACTTCGGTCCCTTTCTTGTTTTTGAGGATCGCCCAAACAAGGAACGCCCAACCAGCAAGCAGCAACACTCCTCCCACGGGCGTAAGAAATGCAAAAACGATGATGCCGGAGAGCGAAAGCGCATAGAGGCTTCCGCTGAAAAGAAGAATTCCGCCAACCCAACAGAAAACAGTCAATTGGATAAGTTTCTGGTTTGAAATGTGCCGCATCAATGTACCCAGGAGCAGCAAAGCAAGTGCATGATAAAACTGGTAACGCACGGCTGTTTCGTAAGCATCCTGTTTGTTGTGGGCCAACAGTACAGCCTTAAGCGCGTGAGCCCCAAATGCTCCCAACATAACTGCCAGTCCACCAAACACGGAGCCGGCAAATAAAATGATTCGTTGATTACTGGTCATTAGTGATTGGTCATTAGTCATTGGTCATTGGTAAATGCAGTAACGATTGCAAATTGATTTCCTGCGTCTTCAATTGAATTGTGTGCTATGACATTGAGGGTGGTCATTTAAGAATCGAACACCAAATTATTCACGCCACGAATTGAGAACAAATTTTCTTGTGTCACCCCATCTACCAATGACCAATGACTAATGACCAATAACAAATGATTGTTCACCGATCATCGATTACTGGTTGCCACTCACCCTGTCACCGAAAATAGCCGTGCCTATCCGCACAAGTGTACTTCCTTGTTCCAATGCGATTTTGTAATCCGAAGTCATTCCCATCGAAAGGTCCTCCATCTTAACGTTGGCAGGTTGGCTTTGTGATTGAATTGTTTTGAAAATATTCTTTAATCGTCTGAATTCGCTCCTTATTTTTTCCTGATCTCCGGTCAAGGAGGCCATTCCCATCAGCCCCTGGATTCTTATGAAAGCAAAACCGGCCAGTGCCGGATCGTCCAGAAGAGAATACAATTCCTGTTCATCAAAGCCAAACTTGGTTTCTTCCTGGGCAATGTGCACCTGCAACAGGCACGGGATGATGCGGTTGATCTTTTTCCCTTGTTTATTTATTTCGTCCAGCAACTTAAGACTGTCTACCGAGTGGATCAGTGCCACAAAGGGGGCGATGAATTTGACTTTATTCGTCTGCAAATGACCAATCATATGCCACGCGATGTCCTTGGGAAGCGCCCCGAACTTGGCAGTCATCTCCTGGACTTTGTTTTCCCCAAAAATACGCTGACCTGCATCATAGGCTTCCTGGAGCTTTTGTACAGGTTGTGTCTTGCCGACGGCAATCAGGCGCCCCCCCGCTGCACTGACCTCCTTCCCAAAAATGTTAATATTTTTTTTGATGTCCATTTTATAACTTAGCCCGCCAATTGATTCAACGGCTACAGAAAACCATACCATGGCAATATTAGGAACTCTGCTCAAAAAAGGCATCAAACTTCGCGAAAACCTTGAGCAGGAATATTCCTCACCCTTTGAACTGCAAAAGAAGGAATTAAAGGAACTGTTGATCACCGCCAGCCAGACGGAATTTGGAAAATATTATGATTTCCCGAAAATACTCAACCATTTCCGGCGGAGGCCAAAGGACTTTTATGATGTGTTCAAGAGTTCGATCCCGTTGCATGACTATAACAAGGTCTATAAAGACTGGTGGCAGCTCGCGCGAAAGGGCGCGAAAAACATTTGTTGGCCGGGTCGTGTAAAATACTTTGCCTTGAGTTCGGGAACTTCCGAGTCATCCTCCAAGTACATTCCGGTCACCAAGGACATGACCAAGGCGATCCAGCGCACGAGCATTCGTCAGATCTTGACACTTTCCAAATATGATCTTCCGGCTGATTCGTTTGCGGCCGGAATACTGATGATCGGGGGAAGTACCCACCTCCACCGGCGCGGCAGCTATTTTGAGGGAGACCTTAGCGGGATTCAGGCAGCACGACTGCCTTTTTGGTTTCAGCATTTTTACAAGCCCGGTAAAAAAATTGCCAAGACGCAAAAGTGGGATGCGAAGTTGGACGAGATCACAAAGAAAGCAAAGGACTGGGACATTGGCATTGTCGTCGGTGTGCCCGCCTGGATTCAAATCCTGCTCGAAAGAATCATCGTGCATCACGGACTCAAAAATATCCATGAGATATGGCCCAACTTACGAGTCTACGTCCACGGCGGCGTCTCATTTGATCCGTATCGCAAAGGTTTTGAAAAACTGCTGGGCCGTCCGATTTATTATATTGAAACCTACCTGGCCTCCGAGGGCTTTGTTGCCTATCAGGCCTTTCCCCATCGCCGGTCGATGCGGCTGGTGCTAAACAACGGGATTTTTTATGAGTTTGTGCCTTTTGAAGAAAAGAATTTTAATGCCAACGGAGAGATCAGCCCCGATGCCGAAGCTCTTTTAATCGACGAAGTAGAAGAGGGAAAGGAATATGCGTTACTGCTCTCCACCTGTTCCGGTGCATGGCGTTATCTCATTGGTGATGTGATCAAATTTGTTTCGATCGATGAATCGGAAATTATCATCACCGGCAGGACCAAGCATTTTCTGAGTCTTTGCGGTGAGCACCTTTCGGTGGATAACATGAATAAAGCCATCGAGCTTGTCTCTGATGAAATGAACATCACGATCAAGGAATTTACAGTCGCGGGCATACCCCATGGAACACTGTTTGCACATCACTGGTACCTGGGCACGGATGATAAAGTGGATAAGAAGCTGCTGAAGGAACGTCTTGACTTTCACCTCAAGGAACTCAATGATGACTATGCTGTTGAGCGCAGTGCCGCCTTGCAGGAAATTATGGTGGATGCTTACCCCACGCAGGTATTCTATTCCTGGATGGAATCGAAAGGAAAAGTGGGTGGACAAAATAAATTTCCCCGGGTGATGAAAAATGCCCAGTTGGAAGAATGGGTCTCCTACCTTGCCATTAGCTAAATGAAAATCATTTTCAATGGAATCCAGTTAGGCATCGTGCTCGCCTTCTTGGTGGGCCCCGTATTTTTTTCCATTATTCAAACCAGTGTAGAGAGAGGCTTCTTGAAAGGAGCCCTGGTGGCCTTGGGGGTCTCTATCAGTGACATTCTCTATGTGATTATCTGCTATTTTGGGTTGGTCCAATTTGTTGAAAATCCGTCGTTCAGGATTTACATGGCGTACGCTGGCGGAGGAACCCTGATTCTTTTTGGATTGTATTACCTGATTGTCAAAACCAGGAAACTCAAAAACATCGCGCCGGAGCATCTGGAGGAAAAGAGGACATATCGGTACATCATGAAGGGATTCGTCATCAACGGGATGAGCCCGATGGTGCTCATCTTTTGGATCGGCACCATCAGCGTTGCATCACTCGACTTTGGATATTCAAAAGGGATTGATTTTTTTATTTTTTTTACCGCTGTCCTGATCACGGTCCTGTCCACGGATATATTAAAGGCCTACCTGGCCGGGAAGGTCAGAAAGGTGGTCACCCCCAGGTCCATGTCGGTAATGAATATTATTTTAGGGATCGTCATGATTGCATTTGGTATCCGGTTGATATTGCTTTCGCAGACCATTGCCATTAGTTGACCTGCACCCTGACAAGAGTGGCTTCTTTCCGGTAAAAACGGTCGCTTTGTACGAGCGGATCGCTCTCACTGGATCTCTTTTAACCGCAGAGAACGCAAAGGTTCGTAAAGTTCCCTGAGGAGTATTTGATTAGGAATAGGTTTCGGCGTAAATTTTTGATTCGTAATTTTTTCACCCGTATTTGCATTTAGTTCCGTGGGGACGAAATAATTGGTATCCACGAAAAGTCAAGCCTATGAAGTTCCGTAGGAACGTAGTATCAATCAGTGGCAGCTATTAGCGATGTTTGACCGATATATCGTCCCTAACGGGACTTAAACTCTATCCTTGTCCTGTTTACCAATATCTCATCCCTACCGGACTTTGGAGCGCAATTAGCAATTGCGTTCTCCCGTAATTCGTGATTAATTGGTGATTGGCGATTTAATGGCGTTTTGCGAATTGCATCGTGGTATTGAGAAGCGTACTCATCCCCTTTCCTTTGGAGACGGACCAGGGAGTGGTGAATTAATCCTGCAACACGTTGCTCAGGAACGAAGATTTCAACAGGAGCCAGAGTAGAAATAGGACTATCGCCCACTGGAGGTAGATAAAATAATAATCCGAAGTGTCTTTAAATCGCGTTTCTTTGATCTCCGCCTTCTCGTATTGATCAATTTTCAGGAATACGTTTTTCAACGCGAGATTATCGGTTACGCGGAAAAATTCCCCGGAACCAATGTTGGCTATCTTGCGCATCGTCGTTTCATCCACCGTGTTCTCTACCATGTTGGGCCGTCCAAAATAATCCTTGCCGAAGGGAACCAATCCCTCCTTACCAACAACGATCGTATAAATTTTTATGTTGTAGGCCGCCGCCAATTCCGCGGCTGTTATCGGATCAATATTTCCGGCCGTATTGTCACCGTCACTCAGCAGGATGCAAACTTTTGATTTTGATTCAGACTCGCGCATGCGGTTAGTGACCACCGCCATCGCACTGCCAATCGCCGTTCCGCGGTTTTCAATCATGTCGAAACTGATGTCATTGAGGTAGGAGTTCAGCAAATCGTAATCGGTTGTCAACGGAGCCAGCGAAAAGGCGTCCCCGGAAAAGACAACGATGCCGATGCGGTCTTGCACCCGTCCTTTGATGAAGTCCCTCGCTACATTTTTTGCAGCTTCCAGCCGGTTGGGGATAAAGTCTTCAATCTGCATGGATTGTGAGATGTCAATGGCCAGCATGATATCAATACCCTCGGTCCATTGTTCTACTTTTTCATTCGTTTTCTGCGGCCGGGCAAGGGCCACCAGGATCAGTGCCATCAGGAGAGCCAGCATGATTTCCGGTAGCAATCGGAACAGGGTCAGCGGTGAATTTTTTAAATCACTTTTCACGAGCGCCACCGGCAGCTTTTGGTTAAGAAAATACCAGATAAGCCAGCGGACAGCAAAAAGGAGCGGCAGCAAGAATAAGCCGAAAAGAAAAAGAGGGTTCGCCCAGGTGTATCCCGAAAAGGTGGCGGGTTCGAACCAAACGATCGAGTACCAGGGATCCAATGCGCTATCCATGCTTCACTTCCTCCGTTTTTTTTGCAAATTGATTTTGTGCAAATGCCTGAAGCCCGTCAAAGGCCTCAACGGCCAGGGAGCCGTCGCGCGCGTAGATCATACGGTCAATCTCGTGCAGCGCTTTTCCCAACGTGTCATCGGCGGCGAGTTGCAGGATC
>JBGPGZ010000055.1:0-13980 GCA_041484175.1 Cyclobacteriaceae bacterium
ATCTATGATCCTGATCCTGTTAATCCTTAAATCCTGACCATCCTGATCCAAATCCTGACCATCCTAATCTATGATCCTGATCATGTTAATCCTTAAATCCTGACCATCCTGATCCATGATTGAGACATACCTCCGTTGGATAGATTCCGAAATACGAAAACAGAAATTCGGAAATGAACCCCAATCTCTCTACGAACCATTGCGGTATATCATGGGCTTGGGCGGCAAGCGGCTTCGGCCTATGCTGACCTTGCTGGCTTATTCCCTGTATAAAGACGACGTCAAAAGGATCGTACCCTTTGCGGCAGCAATCGAGGTGTTTCACAACTTTACCTTGCTACATGACGACATCATGGATAATGCCCCGCTCCGGAGAGGAAGCCCAACGGTCCATAAAAAATGGAATGTCAACACAGCGATTCTTTCTGGCGATGTCATGCAAATAAAGGTGTACGATCTGCTCCTGAACATCGAAGAAATAAAATTGAAGGAAGTCTTGATTGCATTTAATAAATGCGCCACAGAGGTCTGCGAAGGTCAGCAGTGGGATATGGAGTTTGAATGCAAGGTCCAAGTAACGGAAGCGCAGTATATCATGATGATCCGGCGAAAAACGGCGGTGTTGTTGGGTTTCAGCCTTGAATTAGGGGCAATCCTTGCAGGGGCACCTCAAGCCGACCGGAAGGCGCTTCGCGAATTTGGAATAAATATCGGAATTGGTTTTCAGCTCAAAGACGATCTCCTGGATGTGTATGGGGACAAAAAGAAATTCGGGAAACTGGTAGGAGGGGATATTTTGGCCAACAAAAAAACATTTCTATCGATAAAGGCTTTGGCATTGGCGAAAGGAAAAAATCGGGAGAAACTCAAAGGATGGCTCAACAAGACAACCTATGACACAAAGAGGAAAGTCGAGGCGATAACAGAACTTTACAATGCCCTGCAGGTCCCCCGGCAGACTGAGAAAAAAATCCGCCATTTTTTTGAAAAAGGTTATGCGCATCTGGAGCGTGTGAAGAGTGTCGATAAAAAAGAGCTGATTCAATTTACCGACCGTCTCATCCACCGGCAGACCTGACTCGGTACTACCAATGACTAATGACCAATGACCAATTACTTCCTTTTGTGCACCATCAGATGAATTTTCTTTTTTTCCCTGCTTTCGCTCAGGGTATAAAATCCGGATCCATCCCTCGACCAGGCAATCGCCTCTCCCTGCGGCTCGCGCTGATAGGGTAATTCAATCGGGTCTTTTGCCAGTAAGTCAGGCAAGGCTTCCCCGGCTAGCCTTTTCCAGTAGTAAATCCTGGAGTAATCCTTGAGCAGGACCTCGCTCCCATCGGCCGAAACACTGCCTGCAACAATTTGGGTAAAAGGCATGGTTAATACTTTCGTCAGCAGTATGGTGTCCGCTGAAAAGGGAAAGCGGGCCCGATACAGGCCCGCGGAGTCTTCTTGCTTTGAAATAATAAAAAAATCCTTTGTCAAGGGATCCAGCAGCAAAGCCTCCGCGTCGCGGCTGCCATCGGACATGTGCAAAATCAGCGTATCAAATTTTGTAATGAGTACTTTTTTTTCCTTCACCAGGACAGGCTCTTCAAAACGATAAATATATTTGAATGCATACTGGGCGATGTTGTCCCCGATGTCAGCCACGTACAAATAGTTTTTCCCTTTCTCCGGGCCGGTCCCCATTGCGATCTCTTCCCAATCGCGGTTGCGGGCATTGGAAAGTTTGCAAACCATTTTAATGTCCCCGGTTTCGTCAAGCAAAAAGACCTCGGCTGGGTTACCGCTGTCGTTCACCGTCCAGAGAAAGCCCGGATTGCTGATGCTGGCTACCAGGCCGGAGGCTTCTTCAAGCTGTAGATCTACCTCTCCAAGCTCTATACCACTGGAAAATAACGTGAGATGGCCTTCCTCCTCCTGGGAATTGTTTCCACGGTAACACCCCCAAGAAACCAAAAGCAACATCAAAAAAATCAGGGTCCTCATGCTACAATCAGCAATATCAAAACTTCAAAAAAGTTTTCCTAATGGTATTCCAGGGTCAATTTGAGACGTGAATGGATTCTGTAAGATTCAATTGATTTTCTTGATGCCAGGTACCGGTCAGACGAAGTCAGATACCTAATTACCAGTGACTAATGATCAATGACTAATGTATTTGCTGTTACCTTTGCCCGATGAACGAGGAAGAGGAAATACCAGATGAGCAGGATGACATACTCTTTGAACACCACCGAATTGTAGCAGATCCAAAGCAAAGCCTTGTACGAATAGATAAGTTTTTGATGGATCGCCTGCCCAATGTTACGCGCACCAAGATCCAGGGGGGCATTCATGAGGGTTTTGTGAAGGTGAATGACCAGGCGATAAAGCCAAATTACAAAGTTCATCCCGGCGATGTGATCACCGTTTCTTTGCCCGAACCGCCTCGCGACACAGACGTGAAACCGGAAAATATTCCACTCACAATTGTTTATGAAGATGAATATCTACTCATCATCAACAAGCCGGCGGGAATGGTCGTCCATCCGGCTCATCAGAATTGGACAGGCACGCTCGTAAATGCGCTGGCCTACCACTTTCAACAACTTCCGCAGCTTCCCGGCAACAACGGAAGACCTGGGCTGGTGCATCGCATCGATAAAGATACCTCTGGATTATTGGTGATCGCCAAAACAGAAACTGTACTCACGGCCCTGGCCAAACAGTTTTTTGATCATACCATCGATCGCACGTATTGGGCCCTTGTATGGGGTGAACCCGATCCTCCGCAAGGCACCATCGAGGCCAATGTGGGCAGGAGCCCAAAGGACCGAAGAGTAACCGTTGCGTTTCCCCGGGGCGAAATTGGGAGAACGGCAATCACCCATTACAAGGTCTTGAAGCCGTTGCGATATGTTTCCCTGGTCGAATGTAAACTAGAAACGGGAAGGACTCACCAGATCCGCGCCCACATGAAATACAAAGGTCATCCAATATTTAACGATGCCTTGTATGGCGGCAACGAAGTGGTAAAGGGGACCGTGTTTTCAAAATACAAACAGTTTGTAGAGAACTGTTTTAAGATAATCCCCCGTCAGGCTTTGCACGCTAAGACCCTTGGCTTCATTCATCCGGTCACAAAGGAATTACTGCAATTTGATTCCGAACTCCCGAAGGATTTCAAAGAAGTGATAGAGAAGTGGGAGCATTACTTGAAATACAATAATTAGGCCTTGACTGTTTCCTAACAGTTCGTTAACCTGGAATTAAAATCGGAAGTTTTGAGGGTGACGTTTTCCTTCAAATGCCGGAGTTGCATTTGTCTCATCCAAGCGGGGGGAGCTTAGACGGCGAGGCGGAGGCCCTTATTCCTGTCGTTGCGCAGGGCCTGTTGGATTTCCTTCAGGGCTTTGCGCTTGAAAGTCTGGTAGTCGATAGGTTGAGCAGGTTGGCTGAGAATCCCCTTAATATACCGGAGAACCTCATTCATTTGCTCTTGATCCATCGCATCCAGGCTTTGAAGAATTGCCAGTTTGGGCGAATGTAACATAGTCGTAGTGGTGGTTGACTGATACAAATAACGTAAAATAAACCCTTGGGGTTCAACGGATAAAGCATCAATTCACACAAAGGCAACAGGGAAGTAACATACAGGAAAGATCACCGAAATGCCCTCTCAGAAGGCCGTCGAAGGCCATTTACAAACAGAATAGTCTGGTTGGTCAAATTCCGTCTCTGATATCATCCGATATCGCGCCGCGGAATCAATAATGGAGAGTCCGGACGAGGACTGGGACACAAAAATAAACGAACAAAGTTTGCAAATATAAAAATGCCTTTATATTTGCGCCCCATTAACTAACCTTTTTACAAATCTTATGACCAAAGCAGAATTAATCAGCAAGATTGCCGAAGATGCCGGGATCACCAAAGTAGCAGCCGTGTCAGCGCTGGACTCATTCCTGGATGGAATAACCAACAGTCTGAAAAAAGGTGACAAAGTTACCCTCGTGGGCTTTGGCACATTCTCAATATCGAAGAGAGCTGCGCGCACCGGCCGCAACCCCTTTAACGGCGAGACCATCAAAATCAAAGCTAAAAAAGTGGCGAAGTTCAAAGCCAGCAAGGAGCTTTCTTCCAAGCTGTAAGATAACTGCATTCAATTTGAAAGAAAACCCTGGCCAATCCCTCCAGGGTTTTTTTTGACTCTGCGCTCAGGGTAAGCTTATTCCAAAGTACTACCCTTGCCATTATCAATTATCCACCCTAATAACCTAATTATTAATGACCCGTGACAAGGGAGGACTAACGACCAGTGACTATTTAGTGACCTCCCAAAACATCGCCGATTCGCTCGGCCTCCACTCGATTTTCATCCACGCATTGCACAAGCCGCTCCAACGCCTTGGAAGACATCTGCCATCCGAGAGGAAGCACCGCTTTGAAGCTTCCGCCGAATTCATTGAGTTCACTTTGGGTGGGCCGCATGCTAAAGACCGCTTTGCTAAAAAGCTTCCGGTTCAGGCTGTCGGCGACGCGCGTATTGCCTTCCCAGTTTGTCTCCAACGCCTGAAGGGGAGCACCCAGTTGAAAAATGTTTCGATGGACTTCCTCAGGGGCATTCACTGCCGTATTAGGAAGCGAAAGTATGAACAATTTGACGCGGTTGCGCAGACCCGGGCTTGTTTCAATGACTCTCTCGATGACGGCCTTGAGCTGTCGCGCTGTTTCAGCGCCGGAATTTTCCTTCAGCCCGCCGTCCATAAAATAATGGGCGTTGTCCATCTTGCCGGCCGGACTGATCAGCGGAAAGCGCGCACTGAAGAATGCGGCCGTACTATAGCGAAAATTATTACCTGGTTTCAAGAGCCGGTTTACGATCACCGCCCCGGGAAAATCGGCTGAGTCGAGGATGAAGGGCGCCACAATTCCCTTGAGGCCTGCTTTGATCTCCGTGGTGTTAGCCAGCAGAATAGGTACCTCATAACCATGCGCCGTTTTCCACGGAGCTGTGAACTCCCCGGAAAATGTTGAAGAACCAAAGTTGTCACAAAACTGGCGTTCCCAAATTGACTCCTGCACGACTTCCCTGTCATTCATCGTCACGCCCATCCAGGATAAGAAGTTGCCGAACGTGGCGAAAAAGAAGTCCCTTCCGGTAAGCCCGATGAGTACCGGTGAAAGAAAATCGCGACGATAGAATTGAACAATAGAATCCTGGTGCACGCTGCGATTTCCAAACTGACTGCTCAAGGCGCACAAGATGGATGCCCCGATGGTCCCGCCTGACGCGCCGGAGTAGGCGATCACATGGTGTTGAAAAGTGAACCCGGATCTTTGGTAGTTTATTTCGTCCAAATGCCGGACCACGAGGGACGTCCAGGCCGCAGCGCGGATTCCTCCACCATAGGCATTGACAATAAAGACCGGGTAAGGTTTATTGTAGACCGATTCAAAATCATTGATCTCCTTGTTGCGATACTCAAGCCATCCGCGGATGTGCGATGTGAGTGAGTCCTGCTCTGTTTGACTTTTGATTTGCCTCACTTCATGGAAGGGGTTCGTGGAGATAACCGCCGCCACCACGGCCACCACCAGGAAGAAGCCGACGAAATTGATTTTGGTGACGCGGCCCCAAAGCAAAAGAAAGGAGAAAAAAAGCACATAAAAGACCAGCCCGCACAGCAGCGCGGAAACCGTAAAATAAGGAAGACGTATCCCCGCATATGGAAAGAAATTCATCACTGAAAACAGCAAAGCAAGAACCAGGTTCGCCCCCATTAACCAGCGAGCGATAGACAGTTTGATAAACCACTTGGTGTATTTATTGAATTCAATGTGCCTGCGGATACTCACGCCAATAGCAAATGCAAGCGACATCAGAAAGAGCCCAAGACACATCCAGACAAGGTCACGGGGCCGTTGTTGGTTGAGAAAACCAAGGAGGCCGGTTATGACGAGGCATAGCACAGCAACAAGATGAAAGAACATTTGGGTTGACTTCCTTTTACGGTAGGTATCTTCAATCCAATTGCTGTTGAAAATTGTTATGTGAAAAAGAACAGCCACCGCAAATAACAATCCGGGGTTAACAACGGGAATGTTGTATTTGTCGAGGACATTGAGTACGGCAAAAGCCGGCACGAGAAAGGTAAGTACTCCCAACAGGCGCGCGATGCCTGAATCACGGGAGTCGGTGTAGAAAACGCCACCAAAGAAGACGTCTGCGAGTATGCTGCGAAGTGATTGGAGAGAGGCGCTGCTGTTCTTCGACAGATATTTGGGCAAATGCCAGAACAAAGTTGCTATGGTAGAAATGACGATATAAAACAGGATCACACCCGTATGACTGTCGTTGAGATTTACCAGCAGGTCTTGCCCCTGGTCCATCTGCCAAAATGCTAAATAAAGAACCGACAACGCGATGACGACGATTCGGTACGTCCACAAAATCGTGAAAACCCTGGATGTCCACCGGGAAGCCGTGTAAAGCACAATTCGGAGAAGGTTTATCATGACATTTTTCCCGGCTTCATTTTAACATGATCCAACTTCCGTAAATCCGTTTTATTGTTATGCCTTCCAGCCTTCCACAAGGCCTTCTATTGCGCCTCCGATCGCCAGCGGGTTTTTACTGACGATGGCAGCTCCCAGGGTCACAACGGCAGCGGCTACATCGATGCCTTTTTGAATATCGGCCAGCGTTCCCAGGGACGCTGTGATTTTTCCGCTCACCGATTTGATCGCGGACAATGAATTGGAGACATCTTCCATTACCAAAACCGTGGATAAGGCCAGAACTTCTTCACCATATTCAAGAACAGACCGGTGATGGTTAGCCAATTGCTGACGCTGCGTCTCGGAAAGCTCACTCCAATGGTTGTACCGCCAGTCACCGATGGCCTGGGCCAACGCCAGAAATTGGTTGGCCAGATCCTTGGCCTCGTGGGATGTCAGGCGCTCCATGTTTATTTCTTAGACAGTTTATTGAATTCGTAAATCAAGTCCTGCAGATCACTGGCGGTCCGTGACAAATTCATCTTGATGTCGGCGCCCGAGATTTTGTCGAGGTTGTCGTAAAGTTTCTGATGGCCTTTTGCAACTGTTTTCAAACTCCTCGAATAGGCCGAGATCTGGCTTTCCATCGTGCCTATTTCATGCATGGTTTTGTAGTATTGTTCGGATGCCAATTGTTTTTCGTAATTGTTCATTCCCGCACTTTTGAGCAGGTTCCGGTAATGATCAAACAGTCGTTCTCTCTTAAATTTCAAAAGACCGTTGAGGTTCTCTGATTCGATGAATTCCAATTTAGAAAGGAGTAATTGGACAGGCTGGTTTGCAGACCTGACATACTCTTTTATTTTCTTTTTCCGATACATGTCCGTGACAGAGCGAGTCAGGATTGCGGCAATTTTAACGTATGCTTCGACGTCTTCTTTTTTTATCTGAAATACATCCAGGTCCTCTTCTTTTAAGGCCTTTTTGAGAGGATCAAAATGATAGCGCGTCAGGTCATTCGTCGATAGCCGCGTGAGTCCGTCAAAATACCCGGCAGCAGTGCTGTACAAAATATGAGTTACGCTGTCTGCTCTTTTATACAGAGCACATTGGCAATCAAGTTTTCTTTGTATTCTAAAGCTGTCGATTGCCACCCATTCACATCGGTCCGAACAATACCGGGCAAAGCCATAGTCCACATCATCAAATTTTCTGATCCCATCGGTAGCGCGGAGTGAATATTCGTTGACATGCTTCAGGTCAACACAGCCTGCTGCTCCCGCAATGCAGAGAATTCCAAGAAGGAATTTTTTTAAGTCAGGGTGGGGCATTTCAAAGAAGACTTTGATTTATTTCTTCTTCTTACCCTTCACCTTCGCGGGATTAAGCTCCACCATCCGGATTGTCCAAAAGTCATCCGAAAGATTGGGTTCCATCAGGTAATCGTAGGGCATGGTAAAGTAGCCGTTGAGTCCCCAGTTGTTGCCCCAGCTGTTGCGCATAAAAAACCGCTTGGTCTTGTTGTCATAGCCGACAGCCATAACGGCGTGACCTCCCACTTGATCCTCTCCTTTTTTGGGCATGTTGAGTTTACCCGTCTTGGCTACGGTGTCGCTTTCAAATGACTCGTATACGGTAAAGCCTATAACAAACGGATAGCCCTCAGCGAGGCAACTCTTCATTTGATTGAGGTTGCGGGTGACACGGTGGTAAGAAAGAACCTGGTGGTTAAGTGCCACGGTGTAACAGGTCTGCAAAGGTTTATTCGCAAACTTGTTAATGTCATAGGGCCACATGTTTTCCGGGCACACACCCTGTTTGTTTACGGTCTTGATCCCATCGCGGATCATCGCGCCGCTGTCGCTGTCGACGCTGTGCTCGATCGCACGCTCATTATAATAGATGAACAGGCGCGAGGGCATGAAGTCCAGCGCCTTGGTGCTTTGCTTAAGCAATTCAAACTCGAAGGCGGCGCCGATTGCGTTGGCCGTGCAACTGCCGAGTTGGCCCTGATCATAGATTGCGGGGCATTGTTTTCGGAGGTCCGTTTTCGAAGGAAGTTTTGCGAGCATTGGATGAGGTGCCGCATAAACAAGGTCGCGCTGGTCGGGTAAATCCGGGAGCCAACCAAAACGTGAGATTTTGTGTGCCATATCGAAGTTGTTTTATTTGCTAAGCCTTATAGGCAACTACGACTGCCAGGTAGAACTGCCAACCACAAAACTTCTTTCTTCCTGCTTCAGGCTTTTACAATTCCCGGCTTATTTTATAATCTTTTTATTAATAAATCTAATTTAATATTTCTAGTTTTTAATGTCCACTTTCATAAAATATTGCTCGTGTAAGTTTTGACAATGGATTACTTTTTTCCCTGTACCGAAGGGGTCTTCGGGCCTTTCCCGGCGTGATGTACTTAATCGTCCTTACTCGTAGTTGCGCTGAACAAATTCTACTGCGTTATCGAAACAAATTTTTCTGGCGAGCCGGTCGGGTTGATGGCTGCCAAACCAGAGTGGTTCTTCCTTCTTCATCCGCCCCAATATTTCAATCAAGTCTTCTTCAAACGTTCTGAATTGCAGGACTGTGGGATACCGGTGCACAGGCTCGATGGGGCCGTCAAAACCAGTACCCAGGCAGAGCGCGTCCCAGATGCTGAGTGGATCCTCGAGGTTGTAGGTAAAGGGGATCCGTACAAACTGGCAAATGGTACGGGCAAAGAGGTTCATGGCCTGGTTTCGCATCAACGTCTCCAGGGGAAGATTCGCCCACCACCGCAAAGGGTCAGCACCCAGCACCCGTTGATCAAAGGAAATGCCGATCAGGCCGTTGCTCTGGTGCACTTCGATCACGTCTTCATCGCTGAGGTTGATGTTCCAGGCGAGAAACTTGTTAATACGGAAATGGTCATCTTCTTTTTCCAAATGCGCATTTTTGATTTGCACCTCCAGCCGGTCGATACCGGAATAGCCTACATGGCTGGCAATAACAGGGATCTTGCGGTCTTTGTTGGCGGGCCTCAGGTTAAAGGGCCGTACGATTTGTTTGTAATAATCGCTGCGTGCCGCGGCACTCATGTGCTTTACATCAATGTGAATTCGATTCGAACCGGTAGGGATGAGGTTCTCGTCAAGGCCCAGAAGCTCTTGCATAACTTCATAGGTGCCGTGCTTCAGCACCCCCTTATCCATATTTCTGCGTTGGTCAAAAATTACCCTTGACTGCGTTGTAAAACTGCGGGCATGACCACACAGCGTATTGTTAAAGTGATGGGCAAACGTGATAAAGAAAGGCCTGTGTTCCCAATACAATAGTTCAGTGTCTTCCAGGGGCTCCTCTCCTTTCAATTGGCGCACACGGCTTTTCAATTTGCCAATCGTTACGTCCCTTGGACGTACTTCTTCGAAAAGCATCGAATCCTCCGGGTTGCCAACGCCAAGCGCGTGGATGCCGTCGATGGTGAGCACCATCATTACCTCTTCATTGCGGATATTGAATTTCTTCTGAAAGTCTTCCCCTCCTTTTGCCAGATGGTAGGTACCACACCATTTCTTTTTAGTGCCCTCCGGCGTGAGTTGTAATTCCTGCGGCGTCATTCCGGGCTGGCCAGCCTTGCTTCTGTAAAACTTGTACTCGCGCTTGAGTTCTTCAAAGTAATCGTAATGGGCGTTCTGCATATGTTGAACGCGCTTGAACGAAAAATTCATCGGTCGCCTTTGCAGAAAATCAAGCGCCGATTTTTCCATGCGCTCCAGACCCGGCTGAACGCGAATGTTACCCAGAAGCCACTCGGTTGCGAGGGATTCCCCTTCGGTGTGGATGCGCCTGTAAAATTCGGCGACCATTTTCTTTCCCATCCTCCCGCCGGGTGTGCCTGCGTAAAAACCCTTCTCGACTGGATAAAGGGCTGTAAACAGGAGCTTTGCCTCAGCCTCGGTACTCTTGGCAAGGTCCCCCTGGCTGCAACCCGTCAGGCGTTTGCCTTTGGGTTGTTTGATCAGGTTTGACTGAGGGATATGCCATGGATCAAATTGCTCTGTATCCATGAGGCCACCCTCCCAACCGGCTTCATCGTACGCCGCGGCCCCCGGATGACAATGAAGGTCAGCGTACATGTGAGGTAACGGTTTTCATGCCTGCTCTATTGTTTCATCATGGATGCTATCGCAAATGTCATCGATTATGAAGGGGAGACCGACCAGAAAATCGTCCTCCACCAGTATCTGAACGTTCAGTTTTTTGCATAACTCTTCATATCCAACTTCAATCTGCTTGGCAATTAAAACAGTTGCCGTATTCTTGTTCTTGGAAAAATTGCGCACGGCGCGCGCCATTTCAAATCCGGTGATCAACGGCAGATCAATGCTGCAGAGGATGAGGTCAAAGTTTTCCACACTGGCTGCCTGCAACCCATCAATGCCGCAGTAACAAAGCCGCAGATACGGCTCAGATTTTCCCAGAATGGTCTTAATCTCATCCAGCATTGCCTCCTGCCGATGAACCACCAGAACTTTCAAATAACCCATTAGACCCTAACCCGCGGCCTATGCTTATCACGGGATGGAAGATCGCCAAAAGCAAACGATAGGAAATATGGTGAGGAGAGCTGATCAAACGTGACTGATGCGGTCGATAACGTAAATCCCGGTTTTTGAAACAATTCAGTGGCCTATCCATGATCACTTCAAAAATTGGGCGAAAAAGCTACCATCGGGGACCGAAGAAACAGGCCATACCGGTAGTTAAAAAGTACTACCAAATTGGTGCTATTTAACCATTGGCCAAAAACCTAAAAACTAGTCCATCAGCCCGTGTTCGTAGGCATATCTCACCAGGCCGATCGTCTTTTTCAACCCCAGTTTTTCAAGTATATTTCGATGGTGATTCCGTACGGTAAATTCACTGAGTGAAAGCTTTTCTGCGATCTCTTTGTGCGTCAATTCCTGGCAGATGTGGCGTACCACCTCCCGTTCCCGATCCGAAAGAGGAACTTCAAACTGGGGGCGCTCGCTCTTGAATCTGGTTTGGATGCTTTTGCGGATCACCCTCGTCACAAGATCATTGTGATAGAAATCTTTATCCATGACCGAATAAATGGCGTTCTCCAACTCATCGGGATTTGAGTTTTTTAGTAAAAAGGAATGCACTCCCAGCTCGAGCATGTGCAGCAGGTATTTTTCACTGTCGTGCTGGGTAAGTACGATGATTTTAATTTCAGGGCAGTTTGGAATAAGATATTCCGCCAATTCCACGCCATTCATCCGGGGCATTTCCAGATCCAGAAGGACCACTTGTGGCCATTTTTTCTTGTGGAGCTCAATAAACTCATAGCCGTTGGCGGCTTCTGTTAATTGTCCTACTCTCGGAAAGTCCTTGATCAGGTTAATGATCGCTTTGCGAAATAAATTGTGGTCATCCACAATACAGATGCTTATCTTATTCATGACGGCGAATTGGCAGTAACAAATTTACAATTGTTCCAGAAGGATTATTCTTTCCATAATGAAGCTGGGCCCCCAGCAGGGTCACCCGGTTCTCGACGTTGATCAGACCCAGGCCTTGACGACTTTTTAAAATGCCCTTCTCCTGCGGAAAATCGAATCCGATCCCGTCGTCTTTGATAAGCACTCGAAGACCTTTTTCCTCCCATGAAAATAATACATCGATCTTTTTGGCCTGCGCATGACGCAGCGCATTGCTGACCGATTCCTGTACAACGCGGTACAGCAACGTCTCCTCGTTCTTATCCAGGGTGGTGGGAATGCCTTCTTCACCAAATTCCACCGGAACAGAATCGCTGCTGCTGAGCCGGCTGCACATTTCCTTAATGGTCTGCAGCAGGCCGAAACGCTCGAGCGTACTGGGCATAAGGTCCCAGGAAATCCGGCGAACGGATTCATGCGTTTCATCCACCATTTCGCGGAGGCTCCCGGCCATTTCCTGGGAAAATGTTTTGCCGATCAGCGAACTCATTTGAGTGCGCACCGTCATCAGCATCATCCCTACATCGTCATGCAGGTCTTTGGAAACGCGTTTGCGTTCGCTTTCCTGTGATTCGAGTGCCGCCTGAAGCATTTTCTTCTGGTATTCAATTTCCAAAACCTGGCGTCTGTATTGCTCCTGGATCATCCGTTTTTGATAAAATGTGACAAAGAGAATGATAACCCCCGCCATAAAAAGCATTCCGGTGGTACCAACTATAAAGATTAAGACGGCTTGATTTTCGGAAGAAGACATACAGCAAAAAAAAGCGAGTCATATAGACTCGCTCAAATTTCGCTTATTTAATAAGAAAAATTTATTTTTTTACCAAATTTTGCCTGGGAGGGCAGATGGGAGGGCAGGGAACGGATTGGTTGGCTACCAACCCATTCCATAAAATGTCTCCCTCCTTGTTTACCCCCGCAAGAACCATGTGTTCGTTTCCCTGATTGTCAAGACCGTTTGCAAGATAAATGCCTTGCACGCCCTGTTGAGCCATTAATTGCTCAAAAATGTCTTTACCAAAAAGGTGGGAAACAACATGGCCGTCATAGTTTGTTTTAAAATTATCGATCCACTGCTCGGCCGAACGCTCATCCAGGACACCGCCAATATCGCTGATATTTGTTTTGGGAGGGCAGATGGGAGGACAAGGAATGGATTGATCATACGCCAGCCCGCCTGGAAGGACTTCAGCCTTCTCATCGCAGGCTTTAAAAATAATACGAGATTTCCCTTCGTCGTCACGGCCATTAAAGATGAAGATACCGGCCACATCTGTATTACTTATCAACCGCCGAAGGACCTTGACGCCATAAAAATTTCCTTTAACAGCATCCGGACGTTTCACTTCAAAATTCTTCAGCCAGGAAAATGCTGTTTCCTTCGTGATTTGGTTACCGATGGCGGATACAGGTTCTTCAGATTGGGCAAAAAGTTGATTTGCTACAAACGCAAAGACACAGATCAGGATTAATAATCTTGATTTTTTCATGATTTTGTTGATTAAGTTTAACTCGAGAAAAAAGACAGGTGATTACAAGGGATCTTTCGGGGTCTTCTTGAAGCTTACGTAGAACCCTGTTGCAAAAAGTATATTCTTTAGGATGCTTAGCAGGTTGTGAAAGCTGTAGTGCACGATGAGGTTACTTTTCAAAATGGTTATTAAATAATTGCCCAGGGTGAACAGAAAAAGATTTCCCGAAAAATAGATTAGGACAGCGGCATTGATCCAGAACATGGGAAGTCGATAGACTTGAATCGCGGGGAGTTCTTTCATTAATTGATAAAAGAAAGTCACCGATAACGCAATGAAAATCAAAGCCGAAAAAATTTCGGAGTAAAAATTCACTTTATCATCTTGAATGAAAAAAAGATTGAATAGGAAAAACGCGAAATACAAAGTACCGACTACAATAAATATTTTAAGAACGCTGTTCCGGTTGAAGGCTTTGTAATAAATAATGAAGAGTAATATGAATTCTACAAGCCGATAGCTGCTTCCTAAATAAT